>NZ_JAWOTB010000049.1:0-220468 GCF_033338655.1 Vibrio sp. Vb1729
GGACGGATTCGAACCATCGAAGGCAGTGCCGGCAGATTTACAGTCTGCTCCCTTTGGCCACTCGGGAACCCCTCCAGAGGATTTTTATACTTAGTAAGATGTTTTCCCAACTCATCTCCCAAGTGCGGAGCGAATCATAGCAAACTCGCTCAGGCTGTAAAGCGTTTTTCTTACGTTTTTACGTTGAATGCTGTCTTTTTGGGCAAAGATGGTAGAAAGTCAGCGTTTTGTTTGTCCTTTGAACAGAAGAGAAGCGCACTTTTTACTTGAATTTACACTACTTGACGTTAAACACCGTATCTACTGATAAACTGTAAGCAGTTTAATGACATAAGTTTATTCGTTTAGAAGTCAATATCATGAGCATGAAAGCCACGTTATCGTTATCTGTTTTAACGCTTTCTATATTACTGAGTTCTCCATCGGTTTGCGCTGCGATGCGAGGAGGCTCAGCGGTTACTGTTGTGACTGAACAAGTAGAAACGCACGAGATCAATCAATCCTTAACTCTTATCGGCAAATTAAAGGCAGCGGAGTCTGTGGTTGTCGCATCGGAAGTCGCCGGCAAAGTGAATCAAATCGCTGTTAAAGCGAATCAAAATGTCCAGCAAGACCAGTTATTAATTAAGTTAGATGACGATAAGGCTCAAGCCGCTTTGATTGAGGCAAAGGCGTATCTAAAAGATGAACAGCGTAAGTTAAAAGAGTTCCAACGTTTGGTTAAGCGGAATGCGATTACTCAAACTGAAATCGATGCACAAAAAGCCAGTGTTGAAATAGCACAAGCGAGGCTAGATGCTGCTCAAGCCAATTTAGCTGATCTCCATATTACTGCTCCATTTTCTGGCACTGTTGGTTTTATCGATTTTAGCCGCGGCAAAATGGTCAGTGCGGGTACTGAACTTTTGACGTTGGATGATCTTTCCGTCATGGAACTGGATTTACAAGTACCGGAGCGCTATTTATCGATGCTTTCTATTAGTATGGAAGTCATCGCTAAAACCAGTGCATGGGGTAGCCAGATCTTTACTGGTCAAGTCACAGGTATTGATACGCGTATCAGCGCCGAAACACTGAATCTTCGCGTGCGTATTGAGTTTGATAACCCAGAAAATCAATTGAAGCCGGGCATGTTGATGAACGCTTCACTAGCATTTCCTGCTATTAAGGCGCCAATCATTCCTGTTCAAGCACTTGAATACTCCGGAACTAAACGTTTTGTATATGTAATTGATGAAAATAACAAAGCTACTCGTCAAGAAGTGTCGCTAGGTGCTCGTGTTGGCAACGAGGTGGTGATCGAATCTGGTGTTGAGATTGGTGACAAGATTGTGGTTCAAGGCATTGTTAACATGCGTGATGGTGTCGAAGTGAAAGAAATTGTCGCGCCACTAAAAGCGAACACCACGGATGTGACACGCAATGACAGTGAATCGGATGAGGAAGAAAACTAATGTTACTGTCCGACGTTTCAGTTAAACGCCCTGTCGCGGCGTTAGTTCTGAGCATGCTGTTGTGTGTGTTTGGCTTTGTGTCATTCACCAAATTAGCCGTTCGTGAAATGCCTGATATAGAAAGCCCAGTCGTTTCTATCAGTACGCGTTATGAGGGTGCATCTGCGACTATTATTGAAAGCCAAATTACCTCCGTTTTGGAAGACCAGCTTTCTGGGATCAGTGGAGTTGATGAAATTAGCTCCACTACTCGTAACAGCATGTCGCGTATCACGATCACGTTTGAGTTAGGTTACGATCTCAACACAGGTGTGAGCGACGTGCGTGATGCCGTGGCTCGTGCTCAGCGCTCGCTACCTGATGAAGCGGATGACCCTATTGTTTATAAGAACAATGGCTCGGGAGAGGCATCGCTCTACATCAATCTCAGTTCTGCAGAGATGGACCGTACTCAATTAACGGATTATGCCGAACGTGTATTGATGGACCGCTTTAGCCTGATCTCTGGGGTTAGCTCCATTGATCTCTCCGGTGGTTTGTACAAGGTCATGTACGTGAAGCTTAAGCCAGAACTAATGGCTGGACGTTCAGTTACAGCTTCGGACATTACATCAGCTTTACGAAGTGAGAACCTAGAAAGCCCAGGTGGTGAAGTTCGCAACGACTCAACAGTAATGTCCGTGCGTACGGCTCGTACTTATAACACGCCTGAAGATTTTCAATATCTTGTCATTAAACGCGCAAGCGACAATACACCTATCTATTTAAAAGATGTAGCAGATGTCTTCATTGGTGCAGAAAACGAAAATTCAACCTTCAAAAGTGATGGTGTAGTAAACATCAGTCTTGGTGTGGTATCGCAGTCAGACGCAAACCCGTTAGAGGTTGCTAAGCTGGTTCGTTCTGAAGTCGATAACATCCAGAAGTTCTTACCAGAAGGTACACGCCTTGCGATAGATTACGACGCGACAGTATTTATCGAGCGTTCAATCGAAGAGGTGTACAGCACGCTATTTATCACGGGCGGCTTGGTGATTTTGGTGTTGTACATTTTCATCGGCCAAGCTCGTGCAACCTTAATTCCTGCGGTTACGGTTCCTGTTTCTCTGATTTCTTCGTTCATTGCCGCGTACTACTTTGGGTTTTCTATCAACTTGATCACCTTGATGGCGTTGATATTATCGATTGGTTTGGTGGTGGATGACGCAATTGTGGTTGTAGAGAATATCTTCCACCATATTGAACGCGGTGAATCGCCATTACTCGCCGCATATAAAGGCACAAGAGAGGTTGGTTTTGCTGTTATAGCAACAACATTAGTGCTGGTGATGGTGTTCTTACCGATCTCCTTTATGGATGGCATGGTAGGTCTACTATTTACAGAGTTTTCTGTATTGCTGGCTATGTCGGTCATATTCTCCTCTTTGATTGCCCTGACGCTGACTCCTGTATTAGGTAGTCAGATTTTGAAAGCGAATGTAAAACCAAATCGATTCAATGAAGCGGTTGATCGCTTGTTTAGCAAGCTTGAGAGTGGTTATCGCGCATTATTGAAAGGCGCATTGAAAGTACGTTGGGCTGCTCCGCTGGTGATTCTAGCTTGTTTGGGCGGTAGCTATTTCTTGATGAATCAGGTACCGGCCCAGCTGACCCCACAAGAAGATCGCGGTGTTATATTCGCGTTTGTGCGCGGTGCAGATGCTACGTCATACAATCGTATGTCAGCCAATATGGATATTGTCGAAGACCGATTGATGCCATTACTAGGGCAAGGTTATCTGAAGTCATTCAGTATCCAAACGCCAGCGTTTGGTGGCCAGGCAGGAGACCAGACAGGCTTTGTGATCATGATTCTAGAAGATTGGAACGAACGTGATATCACGGCTCAGCAAGCCCTTAACAAAGTACGGAAAGAATTGGCAGGTATCCCAGATGTTCGAGTGTTCCCATTTATGCCAGGTTTCCAAGGTGGTTCGAGTGAGCCAGTTCAGTTCGTATTAGGCGGCTCTGATTACGATGAGCTCGTTGTTTGGGCTGAAATGCTAAAGAACAAAGCAGAAGAATCACCAATGATGGAAGGAGCAGAGATAGATTACTCGGAAAAAACGCCTGAGTTATTGGTTACAGTTGACCGACAGCGTGCCGCAGAGCTAGGAGTCAGTGTTCAAGACATTTCTGACACCCTAGAAATCATGCTCGGTGGTAAAAGCGAAACGACTTATGTTGAGCGTGGCGAAGAGTACGATGTGTATCTTCGCGGTGATGAAAATAGCTTTAATAATGCTGCAGATTTAAGTCAGATTTATCTGCGCACGAATAGCGGTCAGCTAGTGACGTTAGATGCGGTCACAAAAATTGAAGAAGTGGCGGCCTCTATTCGTCTTTCTCACTACAACAAACAGAAGTCCATCACTATTACTGCCAACCTGTCGGAAGGTTATACATTAGGAGATGCGCTGGATTACCTAGACCAGGAAGCCATCGACAACTTACCGGGTGACATTTCGGTGAGTTATTCGGGGGAGTCGAAAGACTTTAAAGAGAACCAAGCGAGTGTTGCTGTTGTGTTTGCATTGGCACTGCTAGTGGCGTATCTCGTGTTGGCGGCTCAGTTTGAAAGCTTCGTAAACCCGTTAGTGGTCATGTTTACGGTGCCGATGGGTGTATTTGGTGGCTTCCTTGGTTTAGTTATTATGGGCCAAGGTATGAACATTTATAGCCAGATCGGCATGATCATGTTGATTGGTATGGTGACGAAAAACGGTATTTTGATCGTAGAATTTGCCAATCAGCTACGTGATCGTGGCGTTGGGTTTGAAAAAGCGATCATTGATGCAGCTGCGCGACGTCTACGTCCAATCTTGATGACTGCGTTTACCACACTTGCTGGCGCAATTCCGTTGATCGTATCGACAGGGGCGGGTTATGAGAGCCGTATTGCCGTGGGTACGGTAATCTTTTTCGGGATGGGGTTTGCGACATTGGTGACCTTGTTTGTTATCCCGGCAATGTACCGATTGATTTCGGCGAAAACACAAGCACCAGGTCATGTAGAAGCAGAGTTAAACAAAGCAATTAGCCATGATACGAAGGGCCGTATAGCGCACCCTTAAATCAAACGTTAAAACATAAAAGCCGAGGTAATAACCTCGGCTTCTCTTTATCGGTTTAAAGTTAGCTCGGAAGCGTTCGATTAGAAGCGTTTCCCTAGGCTGATTTGTACACCTTCGTAGCTGTCGTAAAAATCTTCAAAACCCATATCCGCGACATTATAAATGTACTCTGCGCGTAACCAGATATCTTTGCTCATATCCCAATGGACACCAGCACCGATGTTGAATAGCGCGCCTGAATCATCTGTGACTTTTTGTTCGTTTGGAACATACATTTCAGCTTGAGTGCCAAGCGCAGTTACGCGACCAAACAGTGACAGCGGCGTATCGCCTAAGTTATCACTTGTTACAACAGCAGACATACCTGCTTGGTAATAGTGAAGATCTAAGTCAGTTTTTAGAGCATCGTTCTTAAGTTCATTTTGTGAATAGCGCAGAACCCCTTCAAACGCGAGGTATTGGTTTATATGGTAACCCCAGCCAACTGTGATATGTGGTGTTGACCACTCATTGTCTCTATCCGAGCCGAAATACGGTGTATCAAAACCAACGTTACCAGTACCCAGATAAAAATAAGATTGATGAGCTTGTTCTTGAGCAGCTAAAGTTGGCACGCTAATGGTCAAGGCAGACAATAATAGAATGGCGTTTTTCATAACTAGACGATAACCTTGGTAAAAGACCGTTGTAATGATTTGTTTAAATGTTAATTTAATCAATAGGATGGATGGTAATTATCATATCAGCTTTTATCAAAGGTAGTGATTTTAGAATGGGAATTGTTGCGCTAAAGCATACTTCTTACTCATGACTACCGACTAACTAGATATGGTGACGAAAGCTAGCTAAATAAGAGAGAAGGAAAGGAAAGTGGCTGAATTCAAATACAAAAACTTGACTCAAGAAGAACAAGATAAGTTAGACGCGGCGACATTTCGCCGTTTATTGGCGCATTTAGATGCTAACAAAGACGTACAAAACATCGACCTGATGATCCTTGCGGGCTTCTGTCGCAACTGCTTTAGCAAATGGTATAAATCTGAGGCTGAAAATCTCGGTTTGGATTTAGATATTGATGACGCTCGCGAACGTGTTTACGGCATGACTTACTATGAATGGAAACAAAATCATCAACCAGCGGCAACGCCAGAACAATTGGCTGCGTTTGAAGCGCGCCAGAAAAAGTAAAACCCAGCGATAAAAACAGCCCACATGAAGTTGGGCTGTTTTTTAAAGTCCAGTTTGCACGTTAAGCGTTAGTTGAGCCGCAACAAGCTGGCTCAACGCAACCTTTTGCTTGAATGACTTCGAGTTGAGCTAAGTAAGGTTGAATATCGCCGATGTTCTCTTTTACCCATGTTAAGTCATAATACGTATCTAGGTAACGCTCTCCAGAATCACATAGAAGCGTCACGATAGAACCCTTCTCACCGCGTTGTTTCATCTCACAAGCCAATTGCAGCACACCGTAAAGATTGGTGCCTGTTGATGCGCCGACTTTACGCCCAATCAGCTGAGATACCCAATGGGCGGTTGCCACACTGGCTGCGTCTGGAATTTTGCGCATTTCATCAATGACACCAGCAATAAAACTTGGTTCGACACGTGGTCGCCCGATACCTTCAATTTTGCTGCCAGTATCGCCTTTCAATGAGTGATTTCCTGACTGGAAAGCATCGTAAAACACTGAGTTTTCAGGGTCTACCACGCAAAGCTTAGTGTCGTATTTTTGGTAACGAATAAAACGGCCAATGGTTGCTGATGTGCCGCCTGTTCCAGGACTCATCACTACCCAGCTAGGAATCGGGTGATCTTCTAACTCCATTTGGCTAAAGATAGAGTTCGCGATGTTGTTGTTACCGCGCCAGTCAGTAGCGCGTTCAGCATAAGTAAACTGGTCCATGTAGTGACCATTTAGTTCTTGAGCCAAGCGTCGAGACTCGTCATAAATCTGATCTGATCGTTCAACAAGGTGCGCTTTACCACCGTAAAATTCAATTTGTTCGATCTTTTTACGTGCAGTGGTTTTCGGCATGACGGCAATGAACGGTAAGCCAAGTAAACGCGCAAAATACGCTTCCGAAACGGCAGTGCTGCCTGAGGACGCCTCGATTACAGTGGTTTCAGGACCAATCCATCCATTACAAATAGCATAAAGAAACAATGAGCGCGCCAATCGATGCTTAAGAGAGCCTGTTGGATGCGTGCTCTCATCTTTTAGGTAGATATCGATACCATCAAGAGAAGGCAGTTCAAGTTTAAATAAATGAGTATCAGCAGAACGTTGAAAGTCTGCTTCAATTTTACGCACTGCATTGTTGATCCAGTTGTGGTCAGTACACATGGCGTCTCTCCTTGGAAATCGATAGATAAGCATTAGATGGGAATAATTTACCTATAATACGAGAGAAAAACTTTGCTATAGTTGCCGGTAATGACTATTTTGATAGAAAAGTTTTCTACACTTCGTGGGTTTTATAGGATGAGTTTGGATCGGGTCGATAAACAGCTGCTTGCGTTGTTACAAACCGACAGCACCTTGTCATTAAATGAGTTAGCAGAGCAGGTAAATCTGACAACGACGCCATGTTGGAAGCGTTTGAAAAGGTTGGAAGAAGAGGGCTACATCGAAAAACGCGTGGCGTTGTTAAGTACAGAAAAGCTCGAGCTATCTTTCATTGCATTTGTTCAGTTAAAAACGATTGATCATTCCGAAGGTTGGTATCACCATTTTGTTACAACTGTGAGTGACTTTCCTGAGGTAATGGAGTTTTATCGTATGGCTGGCGAGTATGACTACATGATGAAAGTACTAGTCAAAGATATGAAGTGTTTTGACGAATTCTATAAGCGGTTAGTTAATAGCGTAAAAGGGCTATCTAATGTGACTTCAACATTTGCTATGGAGTCCATTAAATACACAACAGAGTTACCAATCCTAAAATAACTCGCCCTATAAGAATTCTATCTAATGTTAATTCTACCTTTTAGTATTTTAAATGTTAAAAGGTAGTTTGATTATGCTTTTAAAACTATTTCCTACCAGATTTTTATAAATATAAACGATATTTATTCTCTCTTCTATTTTTCATTAACCATTTGTTTTTGCAGTCCATTAATCCTATACATCATAACGAAAGAAAAAATAACGCAATTTTTTCTCTTTCTTTTTCATGTTTTATTTTATTGAATATTAATTTTTACTAAATTAATGGAAGAGTTTGATTTAAACGTTTGCTTTTTGTGTTTTCATGTAATTTGGTCGCTATTTTTGATTATTTGTTTTTAGGATTAATACAGTAGCAATTACTTAAGTAATAAAGTACTCAAAAATGGGGATAGTGATTAATAAAACATCGTATTATTATCGCCCCATCTTGTATGTAACAAAGTATTACTAAAAATGAACAGAAATTACTATTTGCTTTTTCTCGCAGCTTTACTCGCTGGCTGTGGCGGTGGGGGAGACTCTAAGCCGAACAATACGAAGACACCAACTACGATAACAAAGCAGAACCGTCCGCAATTAAAAGTGGAAGACACGGTGTTGAAGTTTGAAGGAGTGGGAACGGTTACTGAAGCAAAACTGAGCAATGTACATGGGTCGGTATCTTACCAAGTCATTGATTCTAATCCGCCAAATGTCGTGAAAATTAATGACTCAGGAATACTACAAATTCTGCGCCCAGGAACGGCGACTATTCTTGCTACAGATAGTAGCTCTGCTTATGAATCTTCTGAAGCAAGATTTTCTGTCACTGTAGAGCGAGGCATCAATACTGAACTTTCAGTGAGTGATCTGAATTTCAATGCGATTGAGTCAGAAGGAAAAGCGTTGATCGTCCGTGGCCAAAAAGGCGAACTGAGTTATGAGGTAGAAAGTGGTCATAACTTGATTCGTGTTGATGAGAACGGTTCGGTATATTCATTAGGTTCAGTTGGTCAGGCATCGGTGCTGATTACTGATTCAGGTAACGACTTTTACTTGCCGAAACAAGTTCGCGCTACGGTTAAGCTGCATGCAGTAGCTCCGGGGCAATTACAGTTCGCTTTGCTTGAAGACGAGTATCGAGAAGGGTTGACGTTAGAACCAGTGCGTCTAGATAAAGCTCAAACGCAACGTATTTCTTACAAAATTATAAATAGCGTACCAGACAGCAAGGTGGCCGAGTTGCTAGATCCTGAAACGGGTTTGCTTCTTGTTCATAATGTTGGTCGATTAACGGTTGAGGCGACAGCAACTTACAGCGACGCGTTTCTGGATAAACAGCAAACAGCGCAATTTTTTGTGGATGTAAAACAAGGCAAGCGTCAAGAAATCAGCGCAGCGGATATCGTCACAACTTATGAGGAAGGTGGACGAATTTTCCCTAAGGTGACGAATGCCTACGGTGACTATGAGCTGAGAATCATTCGTGGTGAAGACGTTGTCGCTAAAACTGAAAATGGTGAAGCATTACTGATCAAAGGTGTTGGTGCTGCTGAAGTGGAAATTTACGAGCATGACATGCGTAATTATCCTGCAAGCAAAACTCGTTTTGATCTTGAAGTTAATCGCGCGCCTCATCCCGTTATAAAAGACATTGAAATGCCGCTTACCTATCAACCAAATCTTTCAATCCCTCTGGCGTTTAAAGGGCAAAAAGGTAACGTAAATCTAGTTAGCAGCTTACCTAATGGCTTACGAATGACTGACGGCAAGTTGGAGGTAGTGACTGCGGGTGAGTACGACCTTAAGTTTGAAGACGATGGTGGGGAGTTCTACCAACCTATTCAATTTAATGTCGTCATTAAAGTTGCAAAGGCTGAAGGCCAACCCATGGCAACGCACGATTATGACGTTGTATACAGCAACAAATACAGTTTTGATCTTCACCGTGATTTTGGTTTGAGTGCTGACGAGCAAATTGAGATTGTAGATAACTCCGCACCAGATGTTGTCGGTGGTTTTAGTGAAGGACGTCTCCATGTGTATAAAGCGGGTAAAGCGACGCTAACTGTGCGCAGAAAAGAGAGCGCGAATTATACTGTTGGTCCTGATCAAAAAGTCTACGTGACAATTTTGAGTGCGCCGAGCCGAATTGAAGTTCAATCCGATGTGGAAGAGATTTGGAAGGTTGGCCAAACATTTGTTGCGCCGAAAATCTCTGGTACGGTTGGGGAAGTTACGTACCGATTTGCAGACAACGCAGCAACAGATGTAGTTTCCTTAAACAGCCAAACGGGTGCCATGCAAATTCTTAACGCGGGTAGCACAAAAATTATTGTTTCGGATGCGGGGGACGACAAAGTGGATCCGGGTGAAAGTAGTTTCTCGGTCACGATTAAACAAGGCACAAACCCTGTATCGGTTACTTACCCAACGGTAGAATTCTCCGCTGGTAGTGTTATCTCACCAGTGATGAGTGGTGGGACTGCGAAGGCAAGTTACCGTCTTATTAACCAAAAAGATCCTGTGGTCGAGCTAGTTTCCCCTGATACGGGGCGTTTGAAGATTTTGCACGCAGGCGAGTACCAAGTAGAGGTTACTCTTACTGGACGCAACTACAAAGCTAAAACAATCGTCGTAAATGGCACTATTAACAAAGCGAATCACCCTGGTTTAAGTGCTTCTACAATGAAGGTGGAATTTGAACCATTTAAAAAGGTTAAGCTAGACTTTGGTACACCAATAGGAAACCGCAGCTATCAAATATCCAGCTCAACAATTAAAGGAGTCGCTTCATTAGATGTTGATAAGGAAGAGCTGACGTTACTTGACCTCCCACCAGTAAAAAGACGTTGGATTTCTCTCGACGTTTCGGAAGGAGAATCTCGAGATTACAAAGCGTTGGAAAGTAAGAAAGTCCAGCTGTATCTAAGCTTTGCAGATGAAGGTGTTGCGGATCAATATACATTGCTTGAAACTGAACAAACAGTATTGTTTAGCACGCTAAATGCACGTGAGTTTTCTAACTTAGAAGAAAGTGAGTTTGGTTTGATGAACGTTCGTTCAGTGCGTGAGCCAACGGACGAAGAATTGAAATTATACGGCAAAGGTAAGATTGCACTACTTGCATTCAAGCCGGTGGGTAACGATGACCAAACTCTAATAAAAGGAGCGTGGGTACACTTAGCTCGATTTGATGGATGTACATCAGAGCTGTTCGAAGATGATCTCAAGCCTTTTGAAGCAATTGACTATGATGACCCAGGGTACTGCACCAACGGCAGCACGATTCGTATGACTCGGTTCTTAATAATTGATGACTCGAAGATGGAAAAGGTAGAGTATGAGTTAGTAGCACCTGTGATTACTTACCGTCGTGGGGTTCGTGAATTTTTAGCAACGAATAAAGGTGGATTCTATGCCGACCCAAATGTCATTTACGGGAAAGGCGAATATGGTTACCCGAAATCACTTTACGAATGGTCGGTTATTAACATGAAGTATCAACCAAATTAATCATCGTTTGATACCCCTTAAAAAAGGAGTGCGGAACAGCACTCCTTTTTTCGTCTGGCGAACACGAGCTATTTCGTGTAGCGCATCACCCCTTCTTGCACGGCGGTCGCCACTAAGTGACCTTGCTGGTTGTATATTTCGCCACGGACCAACCCACGAGTATTGCTCGCCGTTGGGCTCTCTATCGCATATAGAAGCCATTCATCCATCTTAAACGGACGATGGAACCAGATAGAGTGGTCAATGGTGGCCACTTGAAAGTTAGGCGTCATTAATGAGACTTCATGTGGATGCATTGCTGTCACAAGGAATCCCCAATCGGATGCGTAGGCCAGAAGGTACTGGTGAATTAGCTGATTCTCTGGCATTTCACCATTAGCACGAATCCAAAGGTACTGTTTGGGTTCTGCTTTTTTGGGCTTCAAAGGGTTGATAACCGTAACGGGGCGAGTTTCGATTGGCTTTTCCCCGCAAAATGTTTTGCGTAAGCGTTTGGGTAGAAATTCTGCAATATGGCTTGCGAGCTCACTCTCTGAGGCAAAGTTTTCTGGACCAGGGATATCTGGCATTTCTTTTTGATGATCAAACCCAGGTTGATCGCCATGGTAGGATGCGGTTAGGTAAAAAATAGGGCGTCCATTTTGAATTGCTTTTACGCGTCTAGTGCTAAAGCTACGGCCATCTCTCAGATTTTCTACATCATAAATAATAGGTTTTTCTGGATCGCCAGGGTACAAAAAATAGCTATGGAAGGAGTGTACCGTGCGTGTTTCTTCAACGGTGTAGCGCGCAGCAGAAAGCGCTTGCCCAATTACTTGACCGCCATAAACTTGAGGCAAACCTAGGTTTTCACTTTGGCCACGAAACAAGCCTTCTTCTAATTTTTCGAGTTGTAGTAGGCTGAGCAATTCTCGTAGTGGTTTACTCATTGTGTCTCCTCACCGTTGTCTTTCATTCCAAGTTACCTCAACAGCCTCACTCTTGTGAAGTGGCATAGTTAAGAACTATTGAGTAACTTAGAAATAGTATTGTTCCAATTATGAAACAAAATCAATTGTTTGATAAATTCTAACTCAGTCAAACTATTGTCAAATAAACTGACAGGAAGCAGACAGTTTTATATTCCACACCTATAATTGCCTCGGTTTAATGCTCTTTTCGAGGAATATATGAAAAAAACACTACTACTTGTTACTTCTCTACTCTTTGGGGCTGCGTTAGTGGGTTGCCAAACTTCTCAAAATACAGAAATGGAATCTACAGAGGCGTCAATGAAGACGATTACAGGTACAGTGGCTTATCGCGAGCGGATTGCCTTGCCACCAAACGCAGTGGTTACTATTGCGTTAGAAGATGTGTCCTTGGCGGATGCGCCAGCAAAAGTGTTGGCGAAACAGACATTCGAAACGGAAGGTAAGCAAGTTCCTCTTTCTTTTGAGTTGAGTTACGACAGCAATGAAATCAAACCAAACCATCGTTACAGCGTTCGTGCTCGCATTGAGGTAGATGGAAAGCTGCGTTTTATCAGCGACACACATAACGGTGTTATTACAGATGAAGCACAAACTCACCAATTAGATATTCGTCTAGTTGGAACACGTTAATACGACGTACTGAGAACAAAAAATGGCAGCTTAAGGCTGCCATTTGTATTTTTTAAGTGAAGTTTTGCCAACTTCCGAGACTTCAATCCCTTCTGCTTCTAATTTCTTTTTTTGTCGCTCTAAGTCTCTGCCTTTTAAAGATATTTTTCCTTGGCTATTTACCACTCTAAACCAGGGGAGTTTGCTGTCTTCTGGTAGGTTACCCAGTGCTTTACCAACATGTCTCGCATAGCCCGGATAACCGGCCATTTTTGCAATTTCCCCATAGGTGGAGACTTTTCCTTTTGGAATTTGGTGAATTACAGCAAAGATTTGCGCTAAAAATTGGTCCATACTCAAAAGTGTCTATTTTGGATTACTAAGGAATGGTAAACCATTGGACTTGTATATTGCTAACGGTTCTTAACCCTTGTGTTGTCAGCGACTCACTTTGAAGAATTACATTTTCTGTTCTTTAGTGTCGTTGGTTGATGAGCCTTAAACAGCATGAAGCAAACGCAAGCTAAGCTTGAATCTAGACCCTCTCAACGACTTTCAATCCCAGTTTTTGCCGTTGAGTTACCAAGTAGGTGGGGAAGCCAGGAGGCGCTATGATTTTATCGACACTTCAATTTTTCGTTACGACCTTACTCGCTGTTGTCTGCGTTCGGGCGATGAGTTTGAGCGAGGGTGACATTCCCGTTCTTGCACTTATGATCCCCGCGCTGTGGGTTCTGCCACAAGGTGGGTTCGCTGGCTTAGTATTGCTGGGCGCGATGATGGCTTTTGGTGCGACACTCTCAATGCAGCCAATTGCTTTGTCGGTTGGTGTTTTGATCCTTTTCCCACTTTTAATGGTGGTGTTTTCTCGTAGAAGCTCTTTAGGCGTGTTGCTCACCGCTGGTCTTATTGTACTTACACTGCAAGTTGGTCTTATGGTCACACAGCAAGGCGGTAAGCTGGATGGGTCTGCTTGGGTTACAGTGGTTCAAACCATTGCGGTTATGGCGATGTGGTGGTCGGCTGCGCATTGGACGCCATCCAATAAACACAGCTGGTGGCCGTTGTTTTTGTTGCTCCCATTGTGGATTGCAGGCCTACCGTACGCCGTTCTTATGGCGTTAAGTTTGACGGGAATGTTAGCGTCAATGGAAGCACTTGCGAAGCTTCAACATACCATTCGTTGGAGCAAATTATTATGTTGGACATTGCCGACTGTGGGTTTTGCCGCTTTAGTCGTCAGCCCGACCACGGATGTGCCAAACCCTGTTTTCGTGGTTTGGATCTGTTTGTTAGGGACGGCTTGGATGACTGACTATATTTTACGTAGTAGCGATGAACAGGCTGAATTATGAATTTTTAGTCAGGTAAAAAGTGACATGTGCGGCAGAGTATCGAATTGGTTGTGGAACAAAATGGAGATTAGTATATGTTCTTCATTTCATATTTACTACACTTCCAATAATAATAACCACAATATAAGTGGTTGATTTAAGATAAGTTTGTCATGACAACTTTTGCTCGAACACTGTTGCTTTTTGCATGTTGCCTCTTGAGTTTGAATGTAAAAGCCGAAGCCCCTTTAATTGCTCATTATAAAGTCGCGACTGAAGCGGATGATGTCGTCACTCGTGTTCTTTTCAATGCTGCTTCAAAGGAGTTTGGCTTTACCGTTCAATACGTAAACTACTCCAGCTTTGATGCCATTCTAAATTCAGTAGCGAATGGGGAAGCGGACTTTGCTGCGAATATCACTTACACACAAGAACGTGCTCAACGTTTTAGTTATTCCCGCCCAACAAATATCGAATATACCTACCTCTTTGGCTTAAAAGATTCGACGTTGAGTGATATTTCGCGTGTTGGCGTCCCCAAAGATACAGTTTATGCCCAATTACTTAAACAACACTACCCTGGTCTAGAACAGATCTCTTATCAAGGTCACGAACAAGCAGTAACACTGCTACGTTCAGGTGCTGTGGACGGCGTTGTCGATGCCATTAACCAGCTCAAGCCGATGCTGATGGAGGGGTTTGACGCCAAGATGCTCAATGATCAGATTTCGATAAAGCCCGTATCCATCATCAGTAAAAAAGATCATCATCTTGAGGAGTTGGACACGTTCGCTACGTTTATTCACGGGGAAGCGGTGCAAAAGCAGCTTCGCGAAGAAATTTCCCAGTATCAATTTGAATTAAGGCGAGCAGCGTTGCGTGATTCTATTCGTTTATTACCCCTTGATTTTAATGAACCAATACGGATTAAGCTCGAATCTATCTTTCCATATGTTGTATACAACGCAGATGGTAGTGTCGAAGGGATGACGGCTGATGTAGTCCTGAGAAGTTGTGAGATCTTGGCTTTAAACTGCTTGATCATTAGTGAGCCTGGTGAAAGCTGGGGTTCTATGTACCATGAGTTTATCCAAGGTAATTTCGAAATTTTGGCGCCGTTAACGGTCAGCCGTGAGCGGCGCGCATTTAGCTACTTTCCAAAGTCCCATTACGCGCCAGCATCGGTGATGGTCAAGCGTTTAGGTTACAAACCGAGCACATACTCTCATGTTTCACAGTTGATATCTGAGCAGATTGGCGTAGTTAAGGATGACTTTTTCGATCAAATGATGACGCAACTGTTACCGCTAAAAGAACTCAAACGTTATCGTACTCAACAAGAGCTCATTCAGGGGCTATTAAATGAAGAAGTCGATTACATTCCGATGGATACGGCGATGCTCAATCATTTTTTACGTCTCAGTGAATTGGTTCCGATAGAGCAGGATACCGCTATTGGTGAGTTTTATGAGTCACAACTCTCTGTTGGATTGGTCGCGAATGAAAAAGGAGCCATGCTTGCGCCTTTCTTCAGTCGAGCGATAGCGATGTTAGAAGTTGATAAGATCATTGCTCAGTACGATGTACGCCCAGATTGGCGTACCGCACTTGAATATGAGATTCGATTAGCGACGCAAACACAAGCTGTGTTTATCTTTGTGTTATTGTTTGCTATTTGTGTTTCGCTTTATCTTTACCGTCAATCTAACACTGACAACTTAACAGGGTTAAGGAATCGTCGTGCGTTGCAAGTAAAGTATCGAAAAGGAGTAAACAAAGATCTATCCATACTTTACTTAGACATTAATCATTTCAAACGAATCAATGACACTTATGGGCATCGCGCTGGGGACGAAGTTTTACAACTACTGGCACTAAAAATTCATTATGTCTGGTCGGGAAGATGTTATCGAATTGGAGGGGATGAGTTCATATTACTGGGTTATCCTACGCAAGCTGAGTTAACTAGAGCAATGAGAGAGCTCAGTAGAATCGATGTGAAAGGCAAATTATGTAGTGATTTGGAGTCTATAAGTATCTCTATTGGTTTCTCTGCAAAAAGGGAACGGCACATGAGCTTAGAGCAAGCGATGCATTTGGCTGATGAAGACATGTACATGAGTAAGCAGTCCTCACGGCACGACTCCTCTTATCGTGACTGTACGGTTTCATCATAAAGGAATGAATTGATCGAGTTTTGTCCAAACGGTAATGAAATGATGAAATTCAAGGTTTTTGCTCTTGCATTATGAGAGCTGATACTGAATAATCGCCCCATCGATTGAGGCAAGACCTCTCGAAAAGAATTATGGGGCTCTGGTCCTCTCGCAACAATAGCTCGTGAACTCGGTCAGGTCCGGAAGGAAGCAGCCGCAGCGTGTGACTTGTGTGCCGGGATGTGGCTGGGGTCCCACCCTTTGAAAGCCCTGCGTTATCGCAGGGCTTTTTTCGTTTTTGAGCCTTCTTTTATTTTGGCTACGCTTGGTGTTCAACGTCTTCTGATGCTCAAGCTTCTTGAGGTTATTTAGGTATAATTTATAATCTCATCCGCTTGATACCGAACTGTCGTGAAGATTGTTTAGGGTACGCTCGCCGAATAACCATTTTCACCTGGGATACTTTAATGATTTCAAAAAACCAATTAAAACTGCTTCGTGCTTTAGGTCAAAAGAAACAGCGTAAAGCGCATGGCTTATTCCTAGTTCAGGGTGAAAAGAACGTACTAGAGCTAGCAAGTAGTTCATTGAAGGTGAAGCAGGTTTTTGCAACAGCGGCATTTCTCGAACAAAATGCTGGTACGCTAAATCGTTTTGATTGTGTTGAAGCATCGCTTGATGAATTGACCAAAGCGAGCACGCTTGTGAGCAATAATGCGGCCATTGCTGTGGTTGAAATTCCGAGTGTAAAAGAGCCTCAAGCGAAAGGCTTGATGATTGCGCTAGATGGTGTATCCGACCCTGGTAATCTAGGTACGATTATTCGTGTTGCAGACTGGTATGGCATCAAGCACATTATTGCGAGTACAGATTGTGCTGATCCTTATAATCCTAAAACGATCAGTGCGACCATGGGCAGCTTTGGCCGCGTACAAGTGAGTTTGGTGGATTTGCCAAGTTACTTGGAACACGCCAAATTGCCAGTATATGGCGCGTTTTTGGAAGGAGAGAGCGTTCATAAAACGGATTTCGCTGCTGAAGGTATTTTGTTGATGGGCAGCGAATCTCATGGTGTGCGTGAAGCCGCAGCAAAATTCGTGACAGATAAGATCACGATTCCGGCGTTTGGCGGTGCCGAATCACTGAATGTCGCGATGGCGACTGGCATTATTTTAGACAACATGCGCCGCCAACATAGCTAACGCAACAATTACATAATAACAAAGCCAGTCAATTGACTGGCTTTGTTGTATTTTGCCTAGAAAAATCAGCCTGGCTGAATCTTGCGTTTAACGAAATACAGTGAATGTTGTTCGGTGAGTTAATTTTGTTTTAGTTCAATAGGCTGTGCCTATAAATAAAATTACTCCTTTCCATTTAGTAAAATCAGGAAATTAGGCGACACTTATCTAAAGGCCGCAATAAAATGCCCTTAAGGAGATAAGAATGCATTCATTAAAAGTAAAAGATTACATGACGTTGCAAGCGGTGACTTTCACGAAAGATATGTCACTTTCGGCAGCTTTAAACAAAGTAATGCAAAGTGTCACACTAGGTGGCCCTGTCATTGATGAAAATGAAAAAGTGGTTGGGTTTTTATCGGAGCAAGACTTATTAGATAAGTTGGTGAAAGCAAGTTATCACTGCCAAGATACACATACGGTACAAGAGTGTATGCATGATGATGTCTTATCTGTTTCTCCAGAAATGTCAGTAATTGAACTGGCTGACATGATGAAAGTTGGAAAGCCGAAAATGTATCCAGTGGTGGATGGCAAAGGTAAGTTGGTTGGTGTTATCACAAGAAGAGACGTGCTGCGTGCCATAGGAATGACATTAAATGAGTGTTTTAAGCATCCCGTTTAACCTCTCTGTTTAAACTTTACGGAATATTGCTTTTAAACTGGTTTGGAAAGACGCTTCGGCGTCTTTTTTATTTTCTATCGCCGAACTGTACAAATTTATCTTGACCTTGGAGCTTACTCTAAGGTTTATCCTTAGCAATAGGTAAATCACCGATACCAATAAGGAAAAAATTATGTGTACAAAACATCAAGGTTGCCAATCTAGCAAAATCAAAACTGCGGTGCCGCTTGGTGCAAGCGAGTCATGCTGTGCGCCAGTAAAATCTTCGCTCAATATCTCTCAGGCCAGTGTTGATGTTTCTGAAAGCTCTTGCTGTAGTGGAGGAGGCTGCAGCGTTGACACAGGCGAGGAAGACGATCCCACAAGGGAGAGTAATTCCTCCGTTCGGAACGCTTGGCTTGTGTCAGGTATGGATTGCCCATCTTGTGCGCAAAAGCTTGAGAAAGCCATTACGTCTTTACAAGGCGTCAGCCAAGCCAAGGTTTTGTTTGCAACAGAAAAACTGGTCGTCGATTTTGATGGTCTAGAGCTGATAGCTACGATAGAGCAGACAGCCCAAAAAACGGGTTTCCCGCTCTTTTCACTTGATGCTCCAAAACCAAGCACTACAAAGAAAGGCTGGCTTGGCGTCATAAGAGACAACATCCAAATTCTCTCGATTGCTGGTGCAATGGCTACTGCGGCAGTAATTTCTAAGATCGACCCTCAAATAAGCGCTTGGTTATTCACTTTGACGTGTTTACTTGGTTTATACCCAATCGCGCTCAAAGCATTTAAGTTGGCGCGTAGCGGTACGCCTTTTGCGATTGAAACGTTAATGAGTGTAGCGGCGCTCGGCGCTTTATATTTAGGTGAAACCGCCGAAGCCGCAATGGTGTTATTGCTTTTCCTTATTGGTGAAAAGTTAGAAGCATATGCATCATCTCGCGCGCGAAGCGGTGTCCAGGCGTTAATGGACTTAGTCCCAGAAAATTCAATTTTAATTATTGATGGTGAACGCAAAGAAGTACCAGCTGCGCAGCTTAAACCAGGGGATATCATAGAAGTCGCACCCGGAGGTCGTTTGCCTGCCGACGGTGTTTTGCAAGATGCGCTTGCGAGTTTTGACGAAAGTGCGTTAACGGGAGAATCTGTTCCCGTTGAACATCAAACCGGTGGCAAAGTGATGGCCGGGGCTGTGGTTGTCGATAAAGTGGTTCGTTTACAGGTGACGTCCCGTCAGGGCGAGAATGCGATAGATCGAATTCTTCATTTGATTGAAGAAGCAGAATCCCGTAAGGCACCATTAGAACGCTTTCTTGATAAATTTAGCCGTTGGTATACGCCACTAATGATGTTGGTGTCTCTGATGGTTATCGTTACGCCGCCATTACTATTTGCCCAACCGTGGGAAACGTGGATCTATCGAGGACTCGCCCTGCTGTTGATTGCTTGTCCATGTGCATTAGTCATTTCAACGCCTGCGGCGATCACTTCTGGCTTGGCGGCAGCGGCTAAGCGGGGCGCATTGATCAAAGGTGGAGCGGCGCTTGAGTTGCTTGGCAAGGTTGAGTCTGTCGCATTTGATAAAACTGGGACACTGACGCAAGGTAAACCAGAAGTGACCGACGTCTTTGCTTTTGATATGGATGAAGACAAGTTACTTAGCCTAACTGCGTCAATCGAGGTTGGTTCAAGTCATCCTCTAGCGGTTTCTTTAGTTACCAAAGTGCAAGAGCAGGGGCTTACTATTCCTGAAGCGTTGGATAAAACCGCGCAAGTAGGCTCTGGTGTCACTGGTTACGTCGATGGAAAAATGGTCCAAGTGGTCACGCCTTCAAAGGCAGACTTTCCACTTTCTCAAGAAGCCAAAGAGCAAGTGGTTACGTTGGAACAACAAGGTAAAACGGTTGTCATTGTTCGTTACGATGACGAGGTCATTGGCGTGATCGCATGGCAAGATACATTGCGCTCAGATGCCCAGCAAGCCATCGCAATGTTGAAGGAACTTGGGGTCACGTCGGTGATGCTAACGGGTGACAACCCGAGAAGTGCAGAAGCAATGGCAAATAGAATAGGCTTGGATTATAAAGCGAGTTTGTTACCTGCAGACAAGGTGCATTACGTCGAGAAACTATCACAACAACATACCGTTGCGATGGTGGGAGACGGTATCAATGATGCTCCAGCCATGAAAGCTTCGAGCATTGGTATTGCGATGGGAGGCGGTACGGATGTTGCGCTCGAGACTGCTGATGCGGCGTTAACACACAACCGGTTGATTGAGCTACCTGCCATGATAGAACTGTCGCGTGCGACGCTAAGTAACATTCGTCAGAATGTCGCGTTAGCGCTAGGTTTGAAAGGTGTATTCTTAGTGACAAGTTTACTTGGGGTTACTGGGTTGTGGGTTGCAGTATTAGCTGACAGTGGTGCAACAGCACTGGTGACATTGAATGCGTTGAGATTACTTCGTTTTGAGTCCAAACAGATCAAATAACTGACCTAACCAATGATCCCACTCATTAATAGCCCGAGGCATTCGTGTATCGGGCTTTTTTAACCGTATTCACCTGATGCGATCAGACGTTTTTCTCGTCCTTGAAATCACGCATTGCTATGCAACAAAATGATCTAACGCCCCTTAAAGTGTGATCAATACCAGTTTTGTTTGAAATTTCATTTTCATTACATTTTGTCATTGTGATTGTGATCACTCTATGTTGGTGAAAGGTTCGCTACAGTGCATCTGTACCCAATAACTGATTAATGAGCTTATTGTTCATAAAATAAGCCACAATAAGGAGCGACTTATGTCTCAAGCTGTATTCCATTTAGGTGTTACTGAAGCTGATCTTAATGGTGCGACTCTAGCGATCATTCCTGGTGACCCAGCGCGTGTTCAAAAAATCGCAGAACAAATGGAAAATCCAGTATTTCTAGCAAGCCATCGTGAATACACGCTATACCGTGCAGAGTTAGACGGTAAACCTGTTGTGGTTTGTTCTACAGGTATTGGTGGTCCTTCTACCTCTATCGCAGTTGAGGAATTGGCACAGCTTGGTGTTCGTACTTTCCTACGTGTTGGTACAACGGGTGCAATTCAACCACATGTAAACGTGGGTGACATGATCGTAACGACGGGGTCAGTTCGTCTTGACGGTGCGAGCCTACACTTTGCTCCTATGGAATTCCCAGCAGTTGCTGACTTTGAAGTAGCAACCGCAATGAAAGCAGCAGTAGAAGAGTCTGGCGCTACAGTTCACATGGGTGTGACTGCATCAAGCGACACGTTCTACCCTGGTCAAGAACGTTACGATACGTTCTCTGGTCGTGTTGTTAAGCGTTTCCAAGGCTCTATGCAAGAATGGCAAGACATGGGCGTACTTAACTTCGAGATGGAGTCTGCAACACTGCTAACAATGTGTGCGAGCTCTGGTTTAAAAGCGGGTTGTGTGGCTGGTGTTATCATCAACCGTACACAAAAAGAGATTCCAGATCATTCAACTCTGAAAGAAACGGAAGCGCGTTCAATTAAAGTGGTTGTAGAAGCAGCGCGTAAAATGCTTTAAGCCGCTATAGTTGGCATTTAAACAAACAGAAAAAACCAGAGGCTAACCTCTGGTTTTTTTCTACTTATAGAAATGCGTACAGCTAAAATTTAGGTATAAAAAAAGCAGCATTAATGCTGCTTTTTATCGTTGTGAATTTTAGCTTTTCTTAATGGCACTATATCTCGTCTGAACCGCCCGCGTCTTTAAACCAAGCAGTTAAGTGCGTTCTTAAATCTTTAAGCTCATCAGGGCCAATCAGGGCTAGCCCTAAGTCTTCAGCACGAGTAATGTCATTGTGACGAAGAGGACGGAAGCTCACCAACATTGCGCGCGCTTGTAAGCCACCTAATAGATCGCGAAGCGATTCTAACTTATATAAAGTATCGTCGCCGTCATCTCTCATGCCTTTGGTTTTGCACTCGATGATGTGCAGCTTGTTGTTTACAACTGTTGCGACATCTAACTCATTGCGTACTTCACTTTCACCAAGTTTGCGATAAACCTGAACATTTAACGATCGATCTTGGATCGTCGGCATGGTGTCTTGGATTTGCTTCACGGTGCTGTGAACCAAAGTTTCTAACCACTCACCATTTGAAAAGCGTCGAGCATCTTCATCTGCAAACGTTAAAACGCCATTCTCATAGGTGGCGATTTCTGCTTCTACTAAATCTGAAAGCAACATGTTGAGCTCACGGTAGCCCTGCTGTTTTTCGGAGAGCTCGACATCAAGCTTTTGTTCTTTGCGGCATGTGGTTGCAAGGTAGTTAAGTGTTGCTAGACCTGGCCCAAGCTCAAGCGCATTTGAGGCCCATCGTTCACCAAGTTCATACAATTTTTTATCAAGAAGAGGTGGTAAATCAACGTGGTGAAACTCGCCGCGTGCACCAAAGATAGTGAGGTAATCTGCAATCGTAATGTGATCTTCGACTTGGGTATCTTCTTTGCCATCAGGGTATAACCAACAAAGCTTATCGCTACTAGGCTCTACCACAAAAATTGGCCAGCGATAGGTACGGAAAACTTCGTACACCGACAACAAGCGATGACGAAGACCACAGCTCGCGTTCAATTTTACATCTTCGCCGCGTTCATGGAGGTCTTTTGCCAGTTTTTGAATTGCTTGTTTGATCAGAGATGTATTAACAGCGGATGGAATTTCAAAAAATTCAGAAGTAATTTCTCGTTGATCTAAAACGGCACTCAGTCGGTCAAATATATCTAACTGGCTCTTGTCTCCGATGAAGACGATATGTGTGCTTAGCGTACGATTATCTAATAGAGGAGTGACCAATCTCACTGGGTCTTGGTCGATAATACCAACATGAACAGCCATAGATTTTCCTTTTTATGAGGCCGCTCGAAAAGAGTTGTGCAAGGGGATGAGCTGGCCTTATTAATCATATGTAGACATGGCCGACAAAAAACAAGGGCGACTTAACAAAAAGTCGCCCTTATACAGTTGATTGCACTAATTAATGCTCTTAGTTATAAAGTATTTATAACTTAAAGCGGTGGACCAATTCATTTTGCTGATGAGCCAAGTGGGTCAGTGATTCACTGGTTTGTGCGATACTCGACATGGCTTGGAAACTTTCATCGGCGATACTGTTGATATCTTCAATGCTGCGAGCAATGTCTGTTGATGTTTCACTTTGCTCTGCTGCTGCTTGTGAAATGTGCGTACTCATTTGGCTGATTTCGATGATTAGCGCCTGGATCTCTTCCATTGAGCTGTTCGCTTTTGATGCTTGCTCAACCGATATCTCCATATCGCTCATACAGCTTTGTATGACTTGGTTCGCCGATTGCGAGCTAGCTTGCAGATTACTGATCATGGATTCAATTTCAGTGGTTGATTGAGTCGTTCTTGATGCGAGTACTCGTACTTCATCTGCCACTACCGCGAAGCCGCGACCTTGTTCACCAGCGCGAGCCGCTTCAATTGCCGCGTTCAATGCCAGTAGGTTGGTTTGCTCCGCAATGTTGCGGATCACATCAAGGATAGACCCAATTTGACCACTCATCTTTTGTAGCTCAGAAACTGCGGAGACCGATTCGTTCAAACGTGTTTCTAGTTGATTAATGGTTGAGATGTTACTGCTCATAACATTTCTGCCTTCTTCAGAGGCAGATTCGACGCGTTGCACCATTTCTAGCGAGCCTTGCGCACTTTGCGCGACTTCCTGCACTGAATGAGACATTTCTGTCATCGCGGTAGCGACGTTTGCCGTTTGTTCGCGTTGAGAGCTCAATTTAATTTGTGCTTGCGAAGAGGTGCGTTCGTTGGTTGTCGCGGTTGACGATAGGTTTTCTGACGCTTCGTTGAGTTTCACCAAGATCTCGTGAAGGTTGTCGGCGAGTGAGTTAATGTGTCCACTCACACGGCTGAATTCGTTGTTATAGCGAATGTCGATACGCTGTGTCATATCACCTTCAGTCAGGCTTTCTAACACTTTTAGAATACGAGTCAACGGTTCGCGAACGCTTTGAGCGATGTGGTAGCCAATCGCTGTCGCGAGTAAAACGACAATAACGCCAATGATGATGGCTTTCGTTACACCCGCCGAATATATGTCACCTGCGTCTGCCAATGATTCATTGAGCTTATCTGTTGCGGTTGTCGTGAATTGCTCAAGAATCGCCATGGTTGAATCCACTTTATTTGCTAGGTTGGCGATATTGTTATACAAAGCGGCGCGAGCATTGAGGTAATTATTATGTTGGTCTAGCACACCGCCACGCATACCGACGTCACGAGTAAATTGCTCTACAGATTCGCCAAATGCTTTTTCTAGCTCAGGAAGCTGAGTCACCAACCCGCGGAATGCGTAATTCAAGTGCGTTACTGCTTTGCGGTTTTTAGCTACGGCTTGCGTAACAAACTCAGGGTTGGAACTGGCGAGGGCATCAGAGGTAATTACTTCGGCATCTTTTAACTTGATAAAGTAGCTCTTTGCCATGACTTTGACAGAAATGCTGGTTTGATCTGCCACATATTCTTTAAGACCAACCGACAGTTCGGTATTCAGTTTTTGGAAGCGGCGTGAGGATTTTTGCACTTCTTCTTGAGCCGCGAACATTGCTTCGTAGTTGTCCATGGCCTCTAGAGCTTCTGTAAAATAGCTCTGCTCTAACGTTTTTAACTCTGAAAACGGTTCGGCAAGAGAAGGGTAGATTTGGCTTGCGGTTTTCAGTTGAGCCAATGTGGATTCGAAGCGCTGTTGAGATCTAGCAAATTCCTGACGCATTTCATCCATGCGTTGTTTATTCTCTGTTGTCAGGAAGTCTTTAAATGATTTGTCGGCAGAAAGCAGCTCAACACTGGTTTGATTAGATAACGATACCAACGGTAGGGATGATTTAGAAACCGTGCCAAATTTTCCGTGAATAGCACTCATTCCTCCCATCATAATGGCAATTGTGACGGCAAATAGGATGATGATCAGTGCAAAGCCGGCATACATCCTTTTAATAACTGAACCTCGCATAAGTGAGCTTCCTCTCCCAAAAATAGACAAGCTACCCAAGCATTTTTGAGTTTACTTGGGTATAAAAATAATAATTGTCTTAAAAAAGTAACAAAATTCATTGGATTGTATTCAGTTTGTGACGCGCATTTTATGACGCACACGACAAAAAAAGCTTCGTTAATTAGCATTTGATTAATAATGTTAAGTGAACACTGTTTTTATTGAGCTCCGCTTTTGGTTGGCGCATACTAATTGGGGTCTAATTACGTTTATAAAATGGAGTCCTCATGGCGGAAGAAACGATCTTTAGTAAAATTATTCGCAAGGAAATCCCTGCCGATATCCTTTATCAAGATGATTTGGTGACTGCGTTTCGCGACATTAACCCTCGCACACCAAGCCATATTCTCATTATTCCGAATAAACTGATCCCAACAACGAATGATGTAGAAGCTGAAGATGAAGCAATGATGGGGCGTTTGTTCACTGTTGCTAGAAAGTTAGCGAAAGAAGAAGGTATTGCTGAAGACGGCTATCGCCTGATCGTTAATTGTAATCCACATGGTGGCCAAGAGGTTTACCATATTCACATGCACCTACTAGGCGGCCGCCCTCTAGGTCCAATGGTATTGAGCTAAGCTTTTAAAAGTGGGTGGTGATTCACCCACTTCTTTTTCCTGTCGAATGACACATTTGTGGAGATAAATGTGAAACTAGGTGTAAAGCTGTTAGGGCTGATGAGCTGGGCTTTAATGGCCTCTGGCTGCGCGAATTTATCTGCGGGCAATCTGTTTAGCCATTACAGCAACCAGAATCAAGAAGTTTATCAAGCCGTTGTTGCAGGGGAATATGCCAAAGCAAAACAACTTCAATCAAGTGAAGTGGGTGGCGAGATACTTGGCAATTTTGAAAAAGGTCGTATCTCTTTTCTTGCTGAAGATTACCTAACAAGTTTAAATGCGCTAGAAAGCAGCGATCGTGCTGTACGTGTTCAACAAGATCGTGCGACGATATCTGTGTCAGACACGGCAACGAGCGTCGGCTCTCTCGCAGTGAACGACAATCTCCAAGACTATCATCCCGCCGATTACGAACTTGGCTTTTTGCACCTGTATCTAGGACTAAATTACTTACAGAAAAACGATTTAGAAGGGGCACTAGTTGAAGTGCGTCGAGCTAATCAAGTTCAGGAAGCAGCAAGAAAGGCGCGTGAAAAAGAGCTAAAAGCAGCAGAGAAAGACCTTAACAAGCAAGGCATGTCTGCCAATTTAGGCAGTGTGTTAGCGAACTACCCTGATGCTGGTAAAAAACTAAGCGCGGTACAAAATGGTTATCTGTTCTATCTTTCTGGCTTGTTATATGAAGCGTCGCGAGACTTAAACAGTGCTTATGTTGATTACCGACGAGCACTCGCTGTAATGCCAGACAACAAGCAAGTTGTGGAAAGCACCTTATACGCTGCTAAGAAGCTGGGCATGCGTGAAGACTTGCGCATGCTAGAGAAGCGGTATGGTAAAGCACCTTCTGGATTAACTCAGTCACAAGGGCGAGTCATCGTTATTGATGAGCAGGGTGTTGTTGAGGCGATGAAAGGGTGGCGTATTGATTTACCAATTTACGACAGTCGCGATAATGGCGCGATTTATTCGTTGGCGCTTCCTTATTATCAGAACCGAGGTGCTCAACGTTTTAGCGATGTTGTTTTAAATGGTCAGATATTGCCTTCCAGTACGCTGACTGATGTTAATGCGATGGCGCAAAACGATCTTAATGAACGTCTTACTACAATAGTGATCCGTCAAGCTCTTCGTGTTTGGGCAAAAGATCGAATCCGAAAAGAGGCGGCGAAAAAAGGCGATGATGTAGGCAACATACTTTTCAATGTATGGAACACATTGACCGAACAGCCAGATACAAGAAGTTGGCAAACATTGCCAGCGCAAGTGAAAACGGCTTCAAAAATCGTGAAACCGGGAACACAAAGTTTAAACTTGGGTGATCAAACCTATCAGTTTGAAGTGCCTGCACAGCAGACTACATTGGTATGGGTATCTCGTCAGGGAGCACACTCAACCGTGTGGCATAAACAGCTAGGGAGACTGTAATGAAAGCATGGCTTGTTTGTTTAGCAATGGCTATTGGTTTAGTTGGATGCGCCGAAAACACGGCTGGTATTCGAATTGATGGCCAAACGCAAAAAGTATTTTTTAATGATAACGTTTTAGGTAGTCGCTTATTAGTTGACAACATCACCACCACTTACGTTGATGATCGCCCACGAGGAGTCGTGCTGCTGAGTAGCAATTACAAAGGTGATCAGCACATTCTTTACCGATTTTATTGGTATGACAACAATGGTTTAGAAGTGAATACCAAACCTGGTCCGTGGCGAAAAATGATTGTGCGCGGATTTGAGCAAGTCACGTTATCTGAAGTTACTGTGAATCCAAATGGCACAAAATTCCGTGTGCAAATTAGAGAAGCACAAGACGATTAATCTTAACGGCTCTGCCGAAGCTGCCGCGCTAACGATGCGCTGGTATTGAAAAACTAAGGAACTCTCATGAAAAAAAGTATTATTGCTCTTTTAGGTCTTGCCGTCATTTTAGGTGGCTGTTCTAACAAAGTCTCTTACGGCGATGCGCAAGCAACAGAAACCACGACTATCGATTTTGGCTCAACAGATTTACAAAAAATCGCGGCTGAAATGGTGGATAGCATGATGATGTCGGGCTCTGTAGCAGCAATTACTCGTGACCAACGTCCTATCGTTTTTGTTGAGCGAATTAAGAACAAAACCAGTGAACATATTGACACTGAATCCATTACTGACACGATCTCTACTAAGATGTTGAACTCAGGTAAGTTCCGTTTTGTTGATATGGATCGTGTTGAGTCTGTGCGTGAACAACTTAACTTCCAAAATACGGATGAGCTTGTTAACCAAAGCACAGCGATCCAATTTGGTAAAATGGTTGGTGCTCAATACATGCTTTACGGCAACCTATCTAGCATTGTGAAAAATGCAGGTAGCGATAAAGATGTATACTACAAGATGACCATGCGCCTAATGGACCTAGAAACAGGTTTGATTGAGTGGGCGGATGAAACTGAAATTCGTAAAGCGCAATCTAAGAGCCTATTCGGTCTTTAATCGAACAGGGTGGAGAAGTCATCAATGGCATGGTTTTCTTGGCAACAAGCAAAACAGTTAGATCCGAGTCTTAACGCTCTCGATGGCTTCTTTACGGAGCCTCCGGTAAAAGTACAAACTGTTACCGGGGGGCTCACCAACCGTTGTTGGCGGTTGGAATCTTCTCAAGGCCTTGCATACATCTGGCGACCGACCAGTCATGTCTGCAAGGCTTTTTCAATTTCTCGTCACAGTGAATATCAAGTGCTGAATGCAGTCTCTTCATTGGAAATTGGCCCCAAGCCAGTTTTTATTCATGAGCAAGGGTTGCTGGTGGAATGGATAGAAGGAGAGGCTCTGACGGAGTCAGGCTTAGCACTAAGCAATTTATTATCCATTGCGGCGAAGATTCATCAATATCCGATAAGCGCAATTCCTTTGGTTCCATTTTCATATATTTCTCGCATCGATCATTATTGGCTTGAGCTTGGTGGTCAGTATGTGGGGACGGAGTTTGAGGCTTTGTACATGAAGTGGCGCACGGAACCGAACGTTGCACCTGTTCCGCTGGCCCTATGTCACTTCGATCTGGGGTGTTACAACCTAGTGCGAGGAGAGAATGGGGTGAAAGTCATTGATTGGGAGTATGCCGGGATTGCTGACCCTAGGCTTGATTTGACCTTAACTATTCAGGTCGCGAATTCGCCTGTGGAAGAAGCGGTAAAGCAGTATTGCCAAATTCGAGGTGTCGAAGATGTGTCTCTTTGGCTGAGAGGTGTAAAAGCTTGGCAACCAAGAACCTTGGTGATGGCGATGCTCTGGTATCTACTTGCCTATAAATTGTGGGGAGATGAACAATACTTAAACAGTGCGTATGAGTTGAAAGGCTCATTGTGTATGGAAGATCACTGTTTTGAGAACTCGTGATATTTTCCCCTTTAACAGTAAGGAAATAGTGGTAGTTTTAATAAAAGTACCAGATACACACAGGGAGAGGTACACATGATTATTTACTTACACGGCTTTGACAGTACAAGCCCGGGTAACCACGAAAAAGTTCTTCAACTGCAATTTATCGACGACGACGTTCGTTTTATCAATTACAGCACCCTTCACCCAAAGCACGACATGCAACACTTGTTAAAAGAAGTGTCTAAAGTTATCGATCAATCTGATGACCCAAACCCGTTAATCTGCGGGGTTGGTTTAGGTGGTTACTGGTCTGAGCGAATTGGTTTTCTATGCGGTATCAAGCAAGTGATGTTCAACCCGAACTTGCACCCAGAAAAAACGATGGCTGGTCGAATCGATCGTCCAGAAGAGTACGAAGATATCGCAACAAAATGTGTTGATCAGTTCCGAGCGAAAAATCAAGCTCACTGCTTAGTGATTCTCTCTAAAGATGATGAAGTGCATGACAATTCGAAAACGGCAGCTGAGCTAGAAAAACACTATCAAATCATTTGGGATGAAACTCAGTCTCATAAGTTCAAAAAAATCTCTCATCATTTACAAGCGATAAAGGCATTTAAAAATACTTATTAATGTTGAGTGTAGACAGTAAAGCGGCGTTTTTATCGGCTGCTTTGCTGCGATTCCTTCTCTTGAGTATGCCGAGCCACTGTCTCTTTGAAAGGCACATTTTCTTGGTTTAACGCTTTGAATATTGTGTTCTCCTTACCGTTTTCTTACTTCCCTCCTATGTAGCACGAACACCTTGTTGTAGAGTAGTCGAAAAGTAGTCAATCCGTACTCGTTACACGGATTTTGGTTGCCTTCAAAGTTGGTCTCTATATAATGAACCGGACTAAAATAATTTGATAAATATCAAAAAAAATTGAGAGCGAGTAATAAACTTGCCCAAAAAATTCTGGCGTCGTATGCGTACCAGATAAACATGCCAAACCCTGACAAGTCATTGATAGATAAAGAATCAAGGTGAGTGGCAGTTTTTTAATCCAAGTAATTGAGACACCTCTAAGAACCAAGAATTCATCGGTTGGATGGATGCCACAAATGTTTGTGAGTCATGCATCGAGCTGAACCCCATATATTCATTTTTGTAGAGGAAAATCATTGTGACACGCATTATCGTTGTAGGCGGCGGTGCAGGTGGTCTTGAGTTGGCAACTAAGCTTGGTCGAACTCTAGGTCGCAAAAACCGTGCGCAAATTACGCTAGTCGATCGAAAAGCGAGCCACTTGTGGAAGCCATTATTGCATGAGGTTGCTACAGGTTCTTTGGACGAAGGAGTAGATGCACTGAGCTATCGAGCTCATGCAAAAAACCACAGCTTCGACTTCCAAATGGGTAGCCTTCAAGACATCGACCGTGAACGTAAAGTGATCATCTTAAGTGAGCTTAAAGACGAACACGGTGAACTTCTTATGCCAAGCCGTGAGCTAGAATACGACATTCTAGTGATGGCGATTGGCTCGACATCAAACGACTTCAACACGCCTGGCGTTCGTGAAAACTGTATTTTCCTAGACAGCCCTGAGCAAGCACACCGTTTCCGTACAGAAATGAACAACGAGTTCCTAAAGCTGCACGCGAAAAACGGTAACGGTACGGTCGATATTGCGATTGTTGGTGCTGGTGCAACTGGCGTTGAACTATCAGCTGAGTTACATAATGCTGTTAAAGAGCTGCGCACTTATGGCTTCGGTGATCTTGATTCTAGCAAGTTGAACGTCAATCTGATTGAAGCAGGTGAGCGTATTTTACCAGCGTTACCTCCACGTATTTCTTCTGCTGCTCATCAAGAGTTGGTGAAGTTGGGCGTAAACGTGCGCACCGCCACTATGGTGACTAAAGCTGAAAAAGATGGCCTTACTACAAAAGATGGTGAGAAGATCCCAGCTCAAATCATGGTTTGGGCTGCGGGTATCAAAGCTCCAGACTTTATTAAAGATATCGCTGGCTTAGAAACGAACCGTATCAATCAGCTTGTAGTGAAAAACACACTACAGACAACACGAGATGATGACATCTTTGTTATTGGTGACTTAGCACAATGCACCCAGTCTGACGGTTCGTTCGTGCCGCCACGCGCTCAAGCTGCACACCAAATGGCAAGCCAGGCATTTAGTAACATCGTCGCGAAGATCAACGGGCGCGAGTTGAAAGACTATGTATATAAAGATCACGGTTCATTAGTGTCTCTAAGTCGCTTTTCAACCGTTGGTAGTCTGATGGGGAACCTAACTAAAGGGTCGATGATGGTAGAAGGCCGTATTGCTCGTGTCGTTTACATCTCGTTGTATCGCATGCACCTAATGGCGTTGCACGGTGTATTCAAAACCGGTCTGATGATGCTCGTCGGTCGCATTAATCGCGTGCTGCGTCCAAACCTTAAGCTGCACTAAGGTTTTAAATCCACTCTATGTGGATGTACTGTATCTTAAAAAATGCAGAAGCCACCGCAAGTCGGTGGCTTTTTGTTTATGTTAGATCTGTCGGTAAAAGTGAGTACACAACGCCATCTTTAGGCTTACCATGAAAAATAAACCGGTTTCTGGCGATGGCTTCTTTTTGTGCACCGACGGACTCAATTAAGGCTAGGCTAGCTTCGTTGTCGGGGTCACAAACAATCTCTAGTCGAGTTAAACTTAGCTTTGCGAAGCAGAATTCTGCTAAGGCTTTAACGGCTTCTTGGGCATAGCCTTGTCGTTGATAGCGGTCGGCAACCCAGTAACCAATACTCGCCATATTAAACGTATGGTATAACTCATTAACCGCTGCCATTCCAACCAAAGTGTTACTTTGCCGCTCATAGATACCGAAACCAAAAGCCTCAGTTTTGACCCAGTTAAGACGGGTTGCCAACAGAAAGTCCTGCGCGGTTTTCAATGTGACGTTTTTATCACACCAGTCAAGCCATTGGTGCAGCGAAGGGGATTCTGCAAGTAATCGTTGTAGTGAATGTGCTTCTTCAGCAGGGATGAGCTTGAGCGCTAAGCGGGGCGCAATGATTTCAAAGTCTGGACTCATGAACTAATACGACTTCCATGTTGAGTGTAAGTAAATTGAAAGCTGTCTATTTATACTTGAACGCAGCTATTTTCCTTGCTCTGCGTTGGTTAGGAATAACTGACGTATAGCAGATAAAAACAAAGCGCAGCTTTGCTGCGCTTTGTCGAACCGCTCGTGCTTATCGAACCCGACGAACTTGAATGATCATACCCATCAACGGGTTATCTAGGTAATGAGTCTCGCTGCTACGCATACGACGTTTTTGATCCATTCGATAACTCTTCAGGAATTTCTCTTCGGTTACTGTCGGCGATATTTCTGCCAAGTTACCGACTTGGACGTTACCATCTACTTCACCTAAGTCATCCGCCAATTGCTCAGTTGAGGTTGGTTCAAAACGCACCTCTCTAACACTTGGTTCGCGCAGATCTAGTGTTGTTTCGGCGAAGAGGTAATGCTGTACGTATATTTGGAATCGACCATCTAGTTCATATAAAGGACCATTGACCGTCTCTTCACTGTAACCGTCGCTGGAAAATGTTTGATTGCCATTGAGTGGGCGGCCATCTGCTTGATAAGAATCAGAGAAATCTCGCCCGCCAACGATGCGGAAAATTGGGGCGCTAGATTTACCTCGGTCACCTTGACGCCAGGCTACGTGTTTAAGCACTTTAAAGCCGGCATGATTATTTAGTGCCGCTTCTTGCGCGTTGAGACGGAAAGAAGAACTTGGCAAAAGTGTTACGCCTTTAGAGCGGCGGTAGGATTCACTCTCTAGGCTACCGACATTTTCCATATCGATTTTTGGCAGTTGATTCGGCCAAGATTCTGTTGTGCTTTCAGCGTCGACTGCTCGCTTGAAAATGATCACTTCAATATCAAATTGGCGCTGTGCCCAAGAGGGCATTGAGACACATAGAAGCAATAACGGGATCAGTATTCTCATTCGACTATTAGCTCGTTGGTAATAAATTCTGTTTAAAATCATTCAGTAAGTCTTGAACAAACTGAATGCGTTTACGTCGGTCCACCAATGGTACGCTAAACTTGAACTTAGTTGGACCTTCCATTGCAAATTTTTGCGGCTGTGATTGCAGCAGTTTAACTAAATACGCTGGATTTATGTCAGCATCAGGGTAAAACTCGATAAATCCACCTTTATCATGGGCTTCTATCTTTTTCGCTTTTAAACTACCAGCCGAAATTTTCAATTCTGAGACGGCAAGTAAGTTCTTTGTTGCGTCTGGAAGCAATCCAAAGCGATCAATCAGTTCCACTTTTAGCTCTGATAGTTCATCACTGCTTGTGACACTCGCAATGCGTTTGTACATCGACAGTCGTGTGTTTACATCCGGAATGTAATCATCTGGCAAGAGCGCTGGGATTCGCATTTCCACTTCAGTTTGCTCACGAAGCAGCTCATCCAAAGATGGCTCCTTGCCTTCTTTTAATGCTTGCACTGCTTGTTCCAGCATTTCCATATAAAGTGTAAAACCAACGGATTGAATTTGCCCACTTTGCTCATCACCAAGCAGCTCACCAGCACCACGGATTTCTAAATCGTGGGTTGCTAACGTAAAGCCAGCACCTAAGTCTTCCAGTGAAGCAATCGCATCAAGACGCTTGATGGCATCTTTGGTCATGGCTTTTGGATGTGGTGTTAATAAGTAAGCATAGGCTTGATGGTGCGAACGTCCAACACGGCCACGCAATTGATGCAACTGCGCCAAGCCAAGGTTGTCGGCACGATCCATGATTATGGTATTTGCCGTTGGTACGTCGATACCGGTTTCGATGATGGTTGTACACACCAACACATTAAAGCGCTGATGGTAGAAGTCATTCATGATTCGCTCAAGTTCGCGCTCGCGCATTTGACCATGAGCCACGGTAATGCGTGCCTCTGGGATGAGTTTCTGTAAGTCTTCTGCCGTTTTTTCAATGGTTTCAACCTGATTGTGCAGGAAGTAAACCTGACCACCACGCATAATTTCACGCAGTACCGCTTCACGGACCACTGGCTCTTCTTTTTGTCGAACAAAGGTTTTAATGGCTAAACGGCGTGCAGGAGGTGTCGCGATGATCGACAGGTCTCGCATGCCACTCATTGCCATATTCAGTGTGCGTGGAATTGGTGTTGCGGTGAGGGTAAGAATGTCCACATCCGCACGCATTGCTTTGACTTTTTCTTTTTGACGAACCCCGAAGCGGTGTTCCTCATCAACGATCAACAAACCTAAATCTTTGAATTTAATGTCGCTCGAAAGCAGCTTATGCGTACCAACGACAATGTCTACTTTACCATCGGCAACGTCTTGCAGAATGACTTTTTGTTCTTTGGCAGATTTAAAACGAGACAGTACTTCAACTCGGATTGGTAAGTTGGCAAAACGGTCACGGAAGTTTTCGAAATGCTGCTGAGCAAGCAAGGTTGTTGGTACGAGTACGGCGACCTGTTTACTGTTATCCGTTGCGACAAATGCTGCGCGCATAGCGACTTCCGTTTTACCAAAGCCCACGTCACCACACACTAAGCGATCCATCGCTTTTGCCTGGCACATGTCTGACAAGACGGCATTGATGGCCATCGCTTGGTCATCTGTTTCTTCAAACGGGAATGTTGCTTTAAATGTTGCGTATTGCCCACGATCTAGCTCAAATTTGAAGCCAGGTTTTAATTCTCGTTTAGCATACACATCCAGCAATTCTGCCGCGACATCACGCACTTTTTCTGCCGCTTTACGACGTGCTTTTGCCCACGCTTCACCACCTAAATTATGCAGTGGCGCACTATCTTCAGCGCCGCCAGAATAACGGCTGATAAGATTCAGTGATGAAACTGGTACGTAGAGCTTGGCATCGTTTTGATACTCAAGGGTGACGTATTCCGTTTTCATACCACCGGCTTCAAGTGTTTGTAAACCGATGTAGCGGCCAATACCGTGATCAATATGAACCACAGGTTGACCGGGTTTTAGTTCCGCAAGATGGCGAATAACGGTGTCACTGTTGACGGCTTTTTTATCTTTGCGGCGTCGCTGGATAACACGGTCACCGAGTAGATCACTTTCACAGATCAGAGCGAAGTTCAGCTCTTCGTGAATGAAACCATGCTCTGCTGCGCCTAAGATCAAGCTGAATCGATCACCCGAGTCTAGAGCTTGGTAAAGTGAGCCATGTACGACCGGCCGAACTTTGATGCCTTGCAACAGCTCCGTTAGTGCTTCACGACGACCTTCTGACTCTACCGAGAAAACGATTTTGCCGCTGAATTGCTCACTAAACTGACGAAGGCGCGAGAGCGGCTCTTTATTTTGTTGTTGAACGCCAAGCTCGGCTAACGATTGTACTGGTAGGTTTTGACGACCGGCACGCTTAACCACTTTATCTAGGCTCAATTGAGCGATAGGGAGCTGTTTTAGTTGACTGAAAAGTTCGTCTTTTTTCAACCAAAGCTGTTCAGGAGTCAAAAGAGGACGCAGCGGATCAACTTTTTTCTGGTCGTATCGATATTCGACATCGGTTAAGAAAGTATCGACCGCAGATTCGATATCACCATATGTGATGACTTGAGAGTCTTCTGGCAAATATTCAAATAAAGTCTCGGTATGGTCAAAAAACAGCGGCTGCCAATACTCAATACCAGCGGGCCACGTGCCTTTGGTCACTTGCATGTAGATTGATTCAGGCTCGCGGCGTGCGTCGAACTGGGTGCGCCAACGTGTACGGAAATCTTCAATCGCTTCTTTAGTGGTTGGGAACTCATGTGCAGGTAGCAATTGGATTTGCTGAATATCGTCGATAGAGCGTTGGTTCTCTGGATCAAACGTGCGAATGGTATCTATTTCATCATCAAAGAAGTCGATGCGGTACGGGTCATTGCTGCCCATAGGAAAGAGATCCAGAATAGACCCACGACTTGCATATTCACCTGGTCCAAATACTTGATCTACATGGCGGTAGCCTGAATTTTCAAGTTGTACACGTAACTTCTCTAGCGAGAGCCGATCACCAGTTTTCACCATTAAAGTGTGTTGCAACAGAAAATCACGGGGCGATTGGCGTTGCAATACTGTACTGACCGGGACGATGGTTATGCCATCACGTTGACTTGGCAGTTGGTATAGGCGTGCGATACGTTCAGAGATGATTTCTTGATGCGGAGAAAAGTTATCGTAAGGCAGCGTTTCCCAGTCGGGGAACAGGCTTACCGTTTGGTCGGTGAATTGCTCAATCTCTGCCTGAAGTTTTAAAGCAATTTGCGGGTCAGGCACAACGAGTAGAGAGTGACTCGAATGCTGCTTGGCTAGCTCTGCAATGGCTAGAGGTAGAGCTGCGCCCGGCAAATTACCTAGCTGTTTTTTGTCGCCACGCTCTGAAGGGTTGGTGACGGAAAGAATCGTTGCTTTTGTCATAGGAATTATTTTTTATCTCGCTCCATCGAGCGCTGACGTAAAAGTTTTTGTTGTTGATACAGTGCCGCCTTTATCAGTAAATCTTGATCAGATTCTCGGAGCATCTTGTATCTAAGCGTGATAATGAAATCTTGCTCTGAAGCATCACATTCTTCTACTTGAGCGTAACAGTAAATCGCCGCAGCAGGGTGATCGAGGAACAGTTTAACACGAACGAGTTGTTGAGTAGTTAACGCTGTATCTGAGCGGAAACTGAGTTGACTAGCACCAAACTGCGTCGTTTGATAGCGAATGGAGGCGTCATCTTGTTGTGAAAGCATAAAGCTCAACAAGAGGTTAAGTTTCGCGTTTTGCGTATCAAGCAAGTTGATCACATGCTTTAACTCTTTGTTTTTCAGCTCTAGACGCGCGTTGTCTGCCAACATATCTAAGTGACTAAATTCACTGGCGACAATAAATGGTGCTGGAATTTCGGAGACAAACGTTTCTTCATCTGGCAAAGCAAAGTCCGCACTCAACGTTTCGACGTTGATGGTGAGGTTATGATGGACGGTAAAGTATTCTTGCTCTGTCATATAGTCGATCCTTTTGCCAGCGAGCGCTCCTTGCTCACTCAACAAACAAAGAGAAATAGGGCACTGATTATCGCTAACTGAATGAAGTTATCAAGTTTAGCCGATTTGTCCTTGAACTTTTTGCCCTAAATACAGACTTATTGCATGTCGTTGACAAATTTAGCGATTCTCTTGTCTTCTTAATGAGAAGAGTAAGGTAAGATAATCCGCTAAAGCTTTATATCAAAACAACCAGTTGGTTTGTCTTATATGTATCATCCTATCTCATTGTTTATTGGCTTAAGGTATCTTCGGGGACGCTCTGGAGATAGGTTCAGCCGATTTGTTTCTTATATGTCGACGGCGGGTATTACGATCGGTGTAATGGCGTTGGTGACGGTTCTTTCTGTGATGAACGGGTTTGAATCGCAGTTAAAAGAACGCATTTTAGGTGTGCTACCTCATGCCGTTGTTTCGCAACACGATGGAAAAACGCCTATGACCGAGTCTGCCCCTCCATTTGTTCAAGCGATGTCGAGTGAATCTCAGCCGGAGCCTATCGTTAGAGGAGAGGCTGTTATTCAGAGTTCTGCACAGCTGACGGCTGGTTACCTCATCGGTATTGAACCTAAGAAAGGCGATCCGATTAGCAACCATTTGATTGCCGGACGATTATCGTCACTTCAAGCAGGTGACTACAATGTATTTTTGGGTCACAGTTTGGCACGTTCACTAAAGGTCTCAATCGGGGATAAAGTACGCTTGATGGTGACCAACGCGACGCAGTTTACCCCACTTGGTCGTATTCCTAGCCAGCGAAACTTTACTGTCTCAGGCATTTTCAATACGGGATCGGACGTTGATGGTCAATTAATGATTGTGAACATGACGGATGCATCTAAGCTGATGCGTTTCCCTAAAGACACGGTTTCTGGTTGGCGTGTCTTTTTCTCTGACCCATTTATGGTGACGGATTTTGCTGACCAACCCATGCCTGATGGATGGGAATGGAGTGATTGGCGCGAACAGCGTGGTGAGCTTTTCCAAGCGGTGAAAATGGAAAAGAACATGATGGGACTTATGCTAGGTCTAATTGTGGGTGTCGCTGCATTCAATATTATCTCCGCTTTGATCATGGTGGTAATGGAGAAACAATCAGAAGTCGCAATATTGAAAACTCAAGGCATGACTCAATCTCAAGTGATGACCATTTTCATGGTGCAAGGTGCAAGCAGTGGTGTAATTGGCGCGATTGTTGGTGGCGCTGCGGGCGTGATCTTGTCACTTAATCTAAATGCGATTCTTGAATCTGCTGGTGTGGCGCTATTCAGCTTTGGTGGTCATCTACCCATCTTGATTGATTCAATGCAAATTCTTTTAGTGGTGGTGTTGGCGATTGCTCTTAGCCTTGCTGCTACGCTTTATCCTTCTTATCGAGCATCTTCTGTTAAACCTGCTGAGGCACTTCGCTATGAATAAGCTATTAGAATGTCGTGATATTCGTAAAGTCTACCGAGAGGGTTCGTTAGATACGGAAGTGTTGAAAGGCGTAAGTTTCGATATCGACAAAGGGGAGTTGGTTTCTATTGTTGGCTCTTCTGGTTCGGGAAAAAGTACCTTATTGCATATTTTAGGTGCGTTAGATGACGCAACTCATGGTGAAGTTGATTTTCTAGGGCAAAACCTATCAGCTTTGAGCTCGAACAAACAGGCGGCATTACGCAACAAGCACCTTGGTTTTGTATACCAGTTTCATCACTTGTTGGCTGACTTTACTGCGCTTGAAAATGTGGCGATGCCACTGATGATTGGCGGTGCTAAAGTAGCGGATGCAAAACAGGCGGCTAAAGCGCTGTTAGATAAAGTTGGTTTGAGTCATCGGATGCAACATAGACCCTCCGAGTTATCGGGCGGTGAGCGTCAGCGTGTTGCGATTGCGCGTGCATTGGTGAATAAACCTGATCTGGTCTTGGCTGATGAACCTACGGGGAACTTAGATCACAATACGGCACTGTCTATCTATGATTTGATGCGCGAGCTCAATAAAGAGTCAAACATTGCATTTTTGGTTGTCACGCATGACAAAGAGCTGGCAGCAAAAATGGATCGTCAAATGCACATGCAAGATGGTTTGCTCGTAGATCGTTTTGTGACTGATACAGCATCTGCGGAGGGCTAGTTTTGTTTACCTCTTTAGCTTTGATGATTGGTGGTCGCTTCAGTCGAGCGAAAAAGCGCAACAAGATGGTGTCCTTCATATCGCTTTCTTCGACTATTGGTATTGCGGTTGGCGTTGCTGTGATCATTATCGGTTTGTCTGCAATGAATGGCTTTGAGCGCGAGCTGCAATCGCGTGTGTTGTCTGTGATCCCACACGGCGAGTTAGAAGGTGTTAATGGACCACTTCATGACTACACCAAAACGATGAATCAAGCTCTAAAACATGAACATGTTGTTGCGGCAGCACCGTATGTTCGTTTTACGGGCTTGGCAGAAAAAGGCAGTAAGCTAAAAGCGATAGAAGTTCGTGGTGTAGAGCCTACTTTCGAGCAAGCGGTGTCGAGCTTATCGAATTTTATTGACCAAGAAGCTTGGCAAAACTTTTATGCCGGTCAGCAGCAAGTGATCTTAGGCCGAGGTGTAGCAAACGAGCTAAATGTCGCCGTGGGGGATTACGTTACGTTGATGATTCCGCAAACAGGCGGCGCAAATAAAGTGCAGGCTCCTAAGCGTGTGCGCGTGAAGGTGTCAGGGTTCTTAACGTTGAATGGCCAAATCGACCACTCTCTAGCGTTAGTACCATTAGCGGATGCGCAGCAATACGCGAGGTTAGGGGAAGGGGTCACTGGCATTTCACTGAAAACTGACGATGTTCTCAATGCGCCTTCTATTGTTCGCGAGGTTGGTAGCATGGTTGATGTTTATGTGTATTTGAAAAGCTGGCAGCAAAAGTTTGGTTTTTTGTATCGCGATATTCAGCTCGTGCGCACCATTATGTACTTGGTGATGGTACTGGTGATTGGCGTGGCATGTTTTAATATTGTGTCTACGTTGATGATGGCAGTGAAAGACCGAGCGGCGGAAATTGCAATTTTGCGAACAATGGGAGCAAAAGATAGCCTAATCAAACGGATCTTTGTTTGGCAAGGTGTATTCTCTGGTGTATTTGGCAGTCTCGTCGGCAGTGTTATCGGTGTCTTAGTGGCGTTAAATCTGACCCCGTTAATTAAAGGGTTAGAGAGCTTAATTGGTCATCAGTTTTTATCGGGTGATATTTACTTCGTCGACTTCTTACCATCACAACTACACTGGCCAGATGTGGCATTGGTGTCAGTGACGGCGATAGTGCTTAGTTTACTTGCGACGTGGTATCCTGCTTCGCGTGCCGCAAGGTTGAATCCGGCGGCTGTACTGAGTTCTAAATAGCGGATTGTTTTACAATATGCGAAAAACAAAAAGGACCGAATTCGGTCCTTTTTTGTATTTATCCGACTTGAGTAACATCGCGTTTCATTCTAACTGTTAGATGCCCCTCAACTGATAGCTCAAATGCTGATTTTTACGCGGTAAGGTCTTATCTTATTTTGCGTTTTTGCCAGCTCCGTACCACTGAGTAGCGCCAAAGCCCTCGAATTCCGAAGTAGCCAATAATCGCGGATACAACCCCACAAATTGCGCAGCCCAATAGAAATGGAGGTCCAATGGTGCTCATTTGCTGCATGATGAATTCCCACGATAGTTCAAAGTGAAAAGGTTGCGGGGGAAGACGCATCACTAGAGCACCTAGTTTGTACGCAAAGTAAAATAGCACAGGCATCGTGATAGGGTTGCTGATCCATACCAAAGCGACGGAGAGGGGCAGATTGACACCCAACATAATGGCCAAGCCAGCGGCCATGATCATTTGGCTCGGCAGTGGAACAAAAGCCATAAATAACCCGACAGCAAAAGCCCCTGATGCCGAGCGGCGGTTTAAGCACCACAAGTTCGGGTTGTACAACACATTGCCGAAGACCTTCAATGCTTTTTGGCGTTTGATCAATTCATGATCTGGCATGAAGCGTTTTATCAGCTTTCTAGGCATAGGACAGCATGACTCTCTCAGAAAAAAGTTGGACCTTGGCGTTATTTGTAGCGAGCGTAATCTCGTCGGCTTGGTGGCCGACAATACCAGATTGGCGTTGGTTGCTGCTGGGAATAATAACCACTGGCTCAATAATCAAATTACGTCGTGGCTTAATTAGCATAGGCGCAATTGCGGGCTTTATGGTCGTCATCGTCCACGGCAATGTATTGGAGTCTCAGAGACAAGCCCTTTTTCAAGCAGGGGAGAATATTACCATAATTGGTAAAGTTGACAGCCCTTTTACGCAAATAAGTCACGGTTATGAAGGTATTGTCGCTATAGAAGCGGTAAATTCTCAAACTCTGTTACCTTTTCTTAAACCTAAAATCCGTCTTATTACGCCTTTTCCACTCGATGTTAACAGTGAGTTTACGACATCCATCTCGTTAAAGCCGATTACAGGTCTACGCAACGAAGCTGGCTTTGATGCTGAAAAGCACGCGATGGGTAAAAATACTATCGCCCGAGCGGTTGTTAACAAAGACGCTAAGTGGATTGTTCGTTCTAATGTATCTCTGCGTCAATCCATTATTGCCGATGTCGCTGATGATGTGTCTTCCCTTCATCATTTCTCGTTAATAAGTGCGTTAGTTTTTGCTGACCGTTCTTGGTTGTCTAAGGAAGATTGGCAAGCGCTCAGGGACAGTGGTTTACTGCATTTGGTCTCCATTTCTGGTTTACATATTGGTATGGCGTTTACTTTTGGGCTAGTCGTGGGCGGTACCGTTCGTTATCTATTACCCCAATACCAGTTGTTACCTAGCTTATATGGGCTGATCTTCGCTGTTGCCTACGCTTGGTTAGCGGATTTCTCTCTGCCTACTACGCGAGCAGTGTCGGTATGCGTTGTTTACGTTCTCCTGAAGTATACTCTAGTGCACTGGACTTCTTGGCGAGTTCTTTTGCTTGCAGTATCTCTACAACTGCTTGTCCAACCTTTTGCATCCTACAGTATGAGCTTTTGGTTATCATACCTCTCCGTTTGTGCGGTATTGTTCGCAATTAATTTGATTCGACATCAAAGGGGAGGTTGGAAAGCGCGATTAAAAGCGTTATTGCTTACTCAATTGATGTTGAGCGCTTTAATCGTACCTGTTAGTGGCCATTTCTTCTCCGGTTTTAGTTTGTCCTCAATAGCCTACAACTTGGTATTTATTCCTTGGTTCGGATTTATCGTTGTACCCTTGATGTTTCTAGCCCTGTTCTCATCTTTGTTTCTTGAAATGATAGCGAAGCCTCTGTGGCATTTGGTGGACTGGTCATTACAGCCATTGAGCACGTCAATACAGTACGCAGTAGGTTCTTGGCAACCCATTAGCATGGAAATGACAATGCTGGTTATGGTGATAGTGGTTTGCTTAATATTTCAACGGTTCATGTCTCAGTACGCGTGGTATTTGTTACTCGGCATCGTTATTAGTATCAAGTTTGCAGCGGAGTATGAACCGCATTGGCGTATCGATGTATTAGATGTAGGTCATGGCCTTGCAGTGGTTGTAGAAAAAGACGACAAGGTGTTGCTGTATGACACTGGTAAAGCATGGCAAAGCGGCAGTATCGCAGAGCAGGTCGTCACTCCGGTTTTGCATCAACGAGGCTATGAAAGCATAGATACACTGATTCTAAGCCATTCCGATAATGATCACGCAGGCGGCCGCTTTTTCATTGAAGATGCCTTTTCTCCACAGCGTAAACTTAGTAGTCAATTCTTTATCGAATATGAGCCTTGCACTAGAGGTGACCAATGGAAATGGCAAGGATTAAACATGGAAGTGCTCTGGCCTCCTGCACTTGTTCAACGTGCGCATAATCCGCACTCCTGTGTATTACGACTTACTGACCCTATTTCTAACTTTAGTATGCTTTTTACTGGTGATATTGAGGCCATTAGCGAGTGGATTTTGCTTAGAGAGCCCGGAAAGTTACAAAGCGATGTGATGCTAGTCCCTCACCACGGGAGTAAAAGTTCATCGAATCCTCGATTTATCGAGGCGGTGAGCCCGAGTGTGGCGGTTGCTTCTTTAGCAAAAAACAATCGATGGGGAATGCCAGCGGAAAGTGTCGTTGCTTCATACCGAAAACTTGGCGTCACTTGGCTTGATACTGGTGAGGGTGGTCAGGTAAGCTTCTTTATTCACCGTGATAATTGGCGCTCAGAAACCAAACGTAGCGATACATTTGAGCCTTGGTATAGGCAGATGCTGCGTAAGGGAGTAGAATGAGAGTCTTAATGTAAGAAAATAAAGCACTTCTATGTCGATAAATACTGATGAAACGACTTGGCAGACGTTTAAGCGTCTATGGCAATTTATTCGCCTTTATAAGTCAGGTCTTGTCGTTGCAGTCATTGCATTAGTTATTAATGCTATATCAGATACCTATATGATTTCCCTGCTAAAACCACTACTCGATGAAGGTTTTGGGAACGCTGAATCTGATTTTTTACGCACGCTTCCATTGATTATTTTTGCCATGATGTTCATCCGTGGCATAAGTGGATTTGTCTCCACCTACTGTTTGAGCTGGGTATCTGGCAACGTAGTTATGCAAGTCCGTCGCATGGTGTTCAATCACTTTATGCATATGCCAGTGTCTTACTTTGATAAGGAAAAGACGGGCAACTTATTGTCGCGTATAACCTACGACTCAGAGCAAGTATCAGCGGCAACTAGCCAAGCGTTGGTGAGTATTGTGCGTGAAGGCGCAAGTATCATTGGTCTGTTAGTCTTGATGTTTTACAACAGCTGGCAATTGTCGCTAGTGCTGTTTGCTGTTGCTCCCGTTGTGGCATGGGGTATTGGTGTTGTTTCTAAACGTTTTAGAAAAATATCCAAAAATATGCAGACCATGATGGGTAACGTAACTGCATCAGCAGAGCAGATGCTGAAAGGCCATAAAGTTGTGTTGAGCTATGGCGGCCAAGACATCGAACGTAAACGATTTGAAAAAGTCAGCAACCAAATGCGTCAACAAAGCATGAAGTTGGTGACGGCTCAAGCGGCGGCTAACCCTATCATCCAAATGATTGCATCACTTGCAATTGTTGCCGTTCTTTATTTAGCAAGTATTGATTCGATTAAAGAGCAACTGACTCCAGGTACATTTACTGTTGTCTTCTCTGCAATGTTTGGTCTGATGCGCCCACTTAAAGCGCTGACTAACGTTACTTCTCAGTTCCAACGTGGTATGGCCGCGAGCCAAACGCTCTTCGCGTTAATTGACCTCGAGCCTGAGAAAAACGAAGGTAAGTTGACAGTTGAACGCGCAAATGGCGATGTTTCAGTTAAAAACGTAAGCTTTACTTACACTGGTGCAGAAAAACCAGCATTGGAAAATGTCAGCTTCGATATTCCAAGAGGAAAAACGGTGGCGCTAGTTGGCCGTTCTGGCTCAGGTAAAAGTACCATCGCGAACTTGTTCAACCGCTTCTATGATGTTGACAGTGGATCTATCACATTAGATGGGCATGATATTCGTGATTACGAGCTAAAGAATTTACGCCAGCAATTTGCACTAGTATCGCAAAATGTTCATTTGTTTAATGACACGATAGCAAACAATATTGCGTACGCAACGGATGGCCAATATGAGCGTAGTGATATCGAGAAAGCGGCAACACTCGCGCATGCGATGGAGTTCATCGGCAAAATGGATGATGGACTGGATACCATGATTGGTGAAAATGGTGCTAGCTTGTCTGGTGGTCAACGCCAACGTGTTGCGATTGCGCGAGCTCTATTGCGTGATGCTCCAGTGCTGATTCTTGATGAGGCAACTTCGGCTTTGGATACCGAATCCGAGCGAGCTATTCAAGCTGCACTTGATGAGCTGCAAAAAGACAAAACGGTACTTGTAATAGCGCACCGCTTATCCACAATCGAGAAAGCCGATGAAATTCTTGTGGTTGATGATGGTGCCATCATTGAACGTGGCAACCACGCTGAGCTTATTGAGAAAAATGGTGCGTATGCACAATTGCACCGTATTCAGTTTGGTGAATAAGCGCGGTGATTGAAAAAATCTGGTTTGAAAACCATCCAATAAAATATCTCTTGTGGCCGCTTTTGTGGCCACTGAGTTTATTATTTGGAGCGATAAGCAAGTCAAAGCGAAAGCAATACCAAACTGGCCGCAAGCAAGCTTATAATGCGCCTATACCTGTTGTTGTGGTTGGCAATATCACTGCTGGTGGCAATGGTAAAACACCAGTTGTTGTGTGGCTTGTTGAGCAACTACAGCAAATGGGCTTTAAGCCGGGGGTTGTTTCTCGTGGTTATGGGGCAAAGGCTCCTGCCTATCCGTTAGTGCTAAAAGAAGATACGCCAGCGAAGCATTGTGGCGATGAACCTAAGTTGATTCATCGCCGTACAGGAGCACCTGTTGCGGTAGATCCTGTGCGTTCAAATGCAGTGAAAGCACTGCTAGATTTGGATGTGGATATCATAATTACGGATGATGGATTACAACATTATGCGTTAGGCCGTGATATTGAGTTAGTGATTGTGGATGGTAATCGCCGGTTTGGGAATGAAAGCCTGATTCCATTAGGTCCTTTACGTGAAGGTATTGAGCGACTTAAAGAAGTCGACTTTATCATCACCAATGGCGGTCAAGCGCATACGGGCGAAATCGCAATGGCTTTAGCACCCTCTAAAGCTATTAATCTTAAGACTAAGCAACATGTGGATGTCTCGGAGTTGAAAGACCTCGTCGCATTTGCGGGCATTGGTCATCCTCCGCGTTTTTTTCATACACTAAACTCGATGAACGCAGATGTTAAAGTCACAAAAGGTTTTGCTGACCATCAAGACTTTGATCAACAAGAATTAGAAGCATTGGCTCAACAAGGGACCAATGTGATTATGACCGAGAAAGATGCCGTCAAGTGCAGCCATTATGCGCAAGATAATTGGTGGTATCTGCCTGTATCTGCCCAGTTTGAATCAAACGATGCAGAGCAAATTTTAAATAGAATAAAAGAGGTTAAAGCGGCTTATGGATCACCGTCTACTTGAGATTGTAGCTTGCCCTGTTTGCAAAGGTAAGCTGACGTACGATAAAGATAATCAAGAGTTGATCTGCAAATTGGATCGCCTTGCTTACCCGATCAAAGAGGGTATTCCAGTTCTGCTAGAGCCTGAAGCTCGCACTATGAGCATGGATGAGGGACGCTAATGTCTTTTACGGTTGTCATCCCTTCGCGCTACGCATCGAGCCGTTTGCCTGGTAAACCGCTAGCGGATATTGGTGGTAAGCCTATGGTTCAGTGGGTTTATGAACAAGCGCTACAAGCGGGTGCGGAAGATGTCATCGTTGCAACTGATGACGAGCGTGTTGCGAAAGCGGTTTCGTCATTTGGTGGTAAAGTTTGTATGACCTCTCCCCAGCACGAATCAGGTACGGAGCGTCTTGCAGAAGTTGTTGAAAAGATGGCTATTCCGTCAGACCACATTATTGTTAATGTGCAAGGGGATGAGCCTTTGATTCCGCCGTCCATCATTCGTCAGGTTGCTGATAACTTATCAGGGTGTGAAGCCCCGATGGCGACGTTAGCTGTAGAAATAGACTCGGAAGAGGAAGTGTTCAACCCGAATGCTGTTAAAGTTGTCGCCGATGAGCAAGGCTATGCGTTGTACTTTAGTCGAGCAACCATCCCTTGGGATCGCGATAACTTTGCTAAACAAGACAAAACCATTGCCAACCCATTAATGCGTCATATTGGTATTTATGCTTATCGAGCTGGTTTCATTTATACGTATGTCAACTGGGCACCAAGTGCATTAGAGCAGATTGAGTGTCTTGAGCAACTGCGAGTGCTTTGGTACGGTGAAAAAATTCATGTGGCGGTAGCGAAAGAAGCACCAGCGGCAGGGGTTGATACGCCCGAAGATCTAGAAGCCGTGCGCGCGATTGTTGCAAAGCAAGCGTAACAAATGCTCATATAGATTTAAGAATAAACAAGGCTCCTGAATTAGGAGCCTTTTTGTTTTACTTGTATCGAGGTATTAGTTAAATGTTAGTGTCGTATTGGTTCCGTTTAGGGCAGGTCGCTAAGACCTCTCGGTGACCGGTGTCTTTCACTTCTTGGAGAATGACATCAAAGCCCCATAATCGATACACGTGCTTTAGAACTTCTTCGTAACTATCATCAAGTGGGATGCGGTTGTGAGGAACGTACTGCAACGTAAGCGAGCGATCACCACGGACATCGACATTAAACACCTGAATGTTTGGCTCAAGATTAGATAAGTTATACTGAGCGGCTAGGGTTTCTCTAATGCGTTTATAACCCATCTCATCGTGTATCGCAGCGACTTCAATAAAGTTCTTATGATCATCATCGTTGATCGCAAACAGCTTGAAATCACGCATTAATTTCGGAGAAAGGTATTGGCTAATAAAGCTTTCATCTTTGAAATTATGCATCGCGAAATGCACTGCATCTAACCAGTCGGTTCCTGCTAGGTCTGGAAACCACTCCTTGTCCTCATCAGTTGGTTCTTCGCAGATACGCTTAATATCTCGGAACATGGCAAAGCCTAACGCGTAGGGGTTAATGCCATTAAAGTAAGGACTGTTATAAGGCGGCTGAGCCACGACACTGGTGTGGCTATGTAAGAACTCTAGAATGAACTTTTCAGACACCAAGCCCTCATCATAAAGATGGTTGAGTATGGTGTAGTGCCAGAACGTTGCCCAGCCCTCATTCATGACTTGCGTTTGTTTTTGCGGATAAAAATACTGACTGATCTTACGGACGATCCGAACAACTTCACGTTGCCACGGCTCTAGCAACGGCGCATGTTTTTCGAAGAAGTAGAGCAAGTTTTCCTGAGGCTCGCTCGGGAATCGCTCTTTAATGTCTTCCTCTTTCGTCTTGGCTGTCGGTACGGTGCGCCAAAGCTCATTAACTTGAGATTGTAGGTATGCTTCGCGTTCTTCTTGTCTTGCTTTTTCCTCTGTAATTGAGATTTTCTCTGGACGCTTGTAGCGGTCTACACCAAAGTTCATTAATGCGTGACAAGAGTCGAGCAGTTTTTCCACTTCTTTTACGCCATATCGTTCTTCACATTCGGCTAAGTACTTTTTGGCAAACAGCAGATAGTCGATAATAGAGCTAGCGTCAGTCCACGTTTGGAATAGGTAATTACCTTTGAAAAAAGAGTTATGGCCGTAACACGCGTGCGCTATCACGAGTGCTTGCATTGTTACCGTATTTTCTTCCATCAAATAAGCAATACAAGGGTCGGAGTTAATCACAATCTCGTAGGCTAGCCCCATTTGACCATGTTTATAGTTCTGCTCTGTTTGAATGAATTTTTTACCAAATGACCAGTGATTGTAATTGATTGGCATGCCGATACTTGAATAGGCATCCATCATCTGTTCTGAAGTAATCACTTCTATTTGGTTAGGGTAAGTGTCTAGGCGATAATGCTCCGCGACACGCTTAATTTCTTTGTGGTATCGCTCTAACAGCTCAAATGTCCAATCTGGTCCATCCGGCAACACTTTACTGTTACGCTTCTTAGGCGCCTCTCCTGAGAGGTTTCTCGTTGCGGTATTCATCGCTAGCCTCCTTACGCCGTTTCTTTTTGGAATAGTTCACGAAAGACTGGGAAAATATCCTCCACAGAGCGAATGTTTTTCATTGCGAAATTAGGAAATTCTTCAGTGAGTTTTTCGTACTCATGCCATAGAGTTTGGTGCGAGCGCCGCGTGATCTCTATGTAAGAGTAATACTGACAGTTTGGAAGTAATTTGTTCACTAACAGATCCCGGCATCTTGGCGAATCATCTGCCCAGTTGTCACCGTCGGATGCTTGAGCTGCATATATGTTCCACTGACCAATCGGGTATCGCTCTTTTACTATTTCATCCATTAACTTGAGCGCGCTAGATACAATGGTACCCCCGGTTTCTTGTGAGTAGAAAAATTCGTGCTCGTCCACTTCCTTCGCTTGGGTATGGTGGCGGATAAAGACGACTTCGACATTCTCGTAGGTACGAGTTAAGAACAAGTACAAAAGAACATAGAAGCGTTTTGCGATGTCTTTCGTTGCCTGATCCATAGAACCGGATACGTCCATTAGACAGAACATGACCGCTTGGCTCGATGGTACAGGGCGTTTCTCATAGTTCTTGAAGCGTAAGTCGAAGGTATCGATGAACGGCACGCTTTCGATTTTCTTGCGCAGTTCTTCAATTTCAGCCTTCAAGCGGTTCTCTTCAAACTGCTGAGCAGGCTCAATATTTTTGATGCGAGCAAGTTCGTCTTCTAGCTCTTTGAGAAGTCGTTTCTTACCAGCAGTCATTGCAGTACGGCGCGCAAGAGATTGTTGCAGAGAGCGTACTACGGCGATATTGGAAGGGATACCGGCAGTTTGAAAGCCTGCACGGTGTGTTTTCCATTCAGTGATTTTGGCAATTTGGTTTTTTTCTAGATTAGGCAGCTCGAGATCTTCGAACAAAATATCGAGGTACTCATCTTTTGATATTTGGAATACAAATTCGTCTTGGCCTTCTCCATCTGGACTGGCGTTCCCTTCTCCTGAGCCGCTACCCTGACCGCCACCTTTGGGACGCTCAATTTTATCACCAGTAATGAATTGGTCGTTACCGGGATGAACTCGTTCGCGAACACCACCTTTGCCTTGATGAAATATAGGCTCGTTGATGTCTTTGTGAGGGATAGAGACGTCTTCGCCCGTTTCCGTATTCGTAATCGAGCGTCGATTCACTGCGTCTGCTACCGACTCTTTTATTTGCTCTTTGTGGCGCTTCAAGAAGCGCTGTCGATTAACAGCGCTCTTGTTCTTGCCATTGAGCCTTCGGTCTATAAATTGCGCCATGAAATAGCCCTCTTCATGTTTCACAAGCGACCTAACTCAATACTGGGTTAGGATGACTTACGTACTCGTAGGTACCACTCAGAAAGTAGGCGAACCTGTTTCTCGGTATAGCCTTTTTCCATCATGCGAGCGACAAAGTCGTCGTGCTTCTTCTGATCTTCAGAAGAGGTTTTCGCATTAAATGAGATAACCGGAAGTAGCTCTTCGGTATTGGAGAACATTTTCTTCTCGATTACTGTGCGCAGTTTTTCGTAGCTGGTCCAAACCGGGTTTTGACCATTGTTATTCGCTTTCGCACGAAGCACAAAGTTAACGATTTCGTTTCGGAAATCTTTCGGGTTAGAAATACCAGCTGTTTTTTCGATCTTCTCTAGCTCAGCATTCAGTGAAGAGCGATCAAATAGCTGACCAGTTTCTGGATCTCGGTACTCTTGGTCTTGAATCCAGAAGTCTGCATAGGTGACATATCGATCGAAGATGTTTTGGCCGTATTCAGAGTAAGACTCAAGATAAGCGGTCTGAATCTCTTTACCGATAAATTCAACGTATCGAGGTACTAGGTAGCCTTTCAAGAACTCGAGATATTTCTCTGCTGTTTCAGCAGGGAACTGTTCGCGCTCAACCTGTTGTTCAATCACATAGAATAGATGTACAGGGTTGGCTGCCACTTCGGTTTGGTCGAAGTTAAATACGCGTGACAAAATCTTAAAGGCAAAACGTGTTGAGAGACCGTTCATGCCTTCATCGACACCAGCATAATCACGATACTCTTGATAGCTTTTTGCCTTTGGATCCGTATCTTTCAGCGTTTCACCGTCGTATACGCGCATCTTAGAGAAGATGGACGAGTTCTCAGGCTCTTTAAGTCGAGAAAGAATACTGAATTGTGCCAGAGTCTCGAGCGTGCTTGGTGAACAAGGGGCTTGAGACAACTCACTGTTTTCAAGAAGTTTTTGGTAGATTTTGACTTCTTCTGAAACACGTAGACAGTAAGGTACTTTCACAATATAAACACGGTCCAAGAACGCTTCATTGTTCTTGTTGTTACGGAAGGTCTGCCACTCAGATTCGTTTGAGTGAGCCAGAATCATACCGTCGAATGGAATCGCAGAAAGGCCTTCTGTACCGTTGAAGTTGCCTTCTTGCGTTGCTGTTAACAGCGGGTGAAGCACTTTGATTGGTGCTTTGAACATCTCAACGAATTCCATTAAACCTTGGTTTGCTTTACACAGCGCACCGGAGTAGCTGTAAGCGTCTGGATCGTCTTGCGAATAGTGTTCAAGCTTACGAATATCGACTTTACCAACCAATGATGAGATATCTTGGTTGTTTTCATCGCCTGGTTCAGTTTTGGCAATACCGATTTGGTCAAGGATAGAAGGGCGTACTTTCACTACTTTAAATTTGGTGATATCACCACCAAACTCGTGAAGACGTTTAGCGGCCCAAGGAGACATGATCGAGCGAAGATAACGGTGCTCGATGCCATACTCTTTTTTCAAAATATCGCCATCTTCTGTGGCTTTGAATAGGCAGAATGGATGGTCATTCACTGGGCTGCGTTCGCCGTTAGCAGTAAGAACATAAATAGGCATCTGTTCCATCAGAGCCTTAAGCTTTTCTGCAAGCGAAGACTTACCGCCACCTACAGGGCCGAGTAGGTAAAGAATCTGCTTACGCTCTTCTAGGCCTTGCGCCGCATGTTTTAGGTAAGACACAATTTGTTCTATGGCATCTTCCATGCCATAAAAATCTTTAAAGGTTTCATAACGAGAGATAACACGATTCGAGAAGATTCGGCTTAGTCTCGGATCTTTTGCCGTATCGATTATCTCTGGTTCACCAATCGCCATCAGTAGGCGTTCTGCTGCATTAGCATAAGCGCTTTTGTCATCTTTACACAGGGCTAAAAACTCCTGTAACGACATCTCTTCATCTTTTGCAGCTTCATATCTTGATTGATAGTGGTCGAAAATACTCATGTCGCTTTCCCCTTTAATAGTCAGTCTACCGACGAACGTTGATTCAGGCTTTCCACCAACAGTTATGCTCGTTGTTGTTTGAATATACGTCCTGTTATCACATTTGGTTCGTACAGAATGTAAGGTTGGCGACACCAAAGACTTTGCTTTATGGACGGTTTTTTCGTTACAACGGTGAGCGGTGGATATGAATTTTTCAATCACAGCCTTTCTCTACTTAAGCCTAGTCGGGGATTTGCAATTTTGCTTAACAATTATGAATTTATTGTAAAAGTGACATTTGAATCACTCTTTTATTAAGGACGAATTTATGTCGTGAATAGGTGCAATAGAAATCAAATATTTGGCAAAGACAGAAGAGTCTCAGTGATTCGTTGTTCTACATTGAGCAAGGTAAGTGAAAGAGGTAGGAAGAGAGCAAAGTCTTAGATAAGTTTGTGACAGGGTAAATAACAAGGAGAGCGGGCGCTCTCCTCATTCTTAGACGACCATTTTATGCGCTGAAGATTTGCGCTAGTTCGTTTTCACATAAATGATACTGACGAGGGCAGTTACGCCAAGTTTGCAGCATACGGCGGTATTTATCTAGCATCGGCATTTGGCTGTTAAAGTGATGATCTGCCTTGTCAAACTGAGGGTACAAACCTTCAGAATCGATGAGAAAACGTACGTAATGTACTTGTTGCGCTTCTGAAGCGATATCAAATCCCAAGAACTTCAAGCGACGTTGATCCACGTTGCTGCGATCTTCATCGTCTAGCATGTTGTAAGACTCTTGCATCGCATGATACATCTCCATAACGTCGATGATCTCACGACACTCTGCTTCTGAGAGGCAGCCGAAATCTTTGTTCAACTCTCGCATTTGTAGTTCATAACCACGTTCAACGATCGTTTGTAAGCGTTTGTATTTGGCCGCATTACTTGGATCAAGTTGAGACATAAGGTTGTATTGGTTTGATAGAATCAAACGTTGAGCGTTTGACATTTCCATGGTGACCTCACTAGATATCTAATACATTTTTAATGTGCTTAGGTTAACGCTTAAGACATGAGTGAAACATGATCTCAACACATATTTAATACTAAAAAATGGCAAGAGCTGTCACTTTTGACCAGTTTGAAAACACTTATTTATGGTAATGATTGTATATGTAGTCTCGGTCTGAAAATACTCTCAGCCACTCTGGCTTGAATACGGTTAAAACCGCCAGTGCCATACCATTTAATAGACCTTCTGGAAAGGCGAGCAACGGCACAAAAACAAAGTAGTTATGTTGAATGGTTTCCCAATCGTAGTGACCAACTGATAGGTGATAAAAAGAGTTAATGATGAGGTGCAGACTTCCTGTTATCGCGCCATTGAAAAATCCAGCAACGAAGATGAAAACAAAAATGTTTCGTGGCAAGTAGTGGTAACTCAGAAGAAACACTAAGTAACTAATGAAAATCGGAATTAGGGCAGATAGAACTAACGACGTGGGTAAGAGTAGCAAGGACACATCATGTAGTAGGTGGTTGACCAGCATTGCAGGGATACTGAGTAGAAATGCCATACGCCAACCATACATCATCGTCAGCGTTGTTAGTGCAAGAAAATGAATCTGTAATCCTTCTTTTACACCTGCTTGAGCTGTCCATAAAATACTGAAAAAGAAGAGCGTTGCAAAAACGAGGTGCTGAAATCCTTTCTCTTTTTCCAGTTTGGGCCAAACGACTTTTTTCCAATCTGGTAGGCAGTAGACTACTACTATCCAAATTGAGACAACAAGAGAGCCTAAGTTAAACAAATCCATGTTACTTCCTTCCTATGCGAACATGACGCAATCATTTCTATCGTTCTTTTTCTACCTAAATGACCGCAGAGAAACTCACTGATAAGGCTTAGATATAATCAAAAAAATACCAGCAATAAGCTGGTATTTTAAAGAGGTTAGTCTTGCGGTTCACTTAGTATTTTACGTTATCGTTGTATTGAGCAAGAATGGATTGAATTTCATCCATGGTTTCTTTCGGTGGCGGGTTTACGCCTTCGAGTGGGTATTCTAAGCCTAACGCTTCCCACTTATGAGCCCCTAATTTGTGGTAAGGAAGTAACTCGACCTTTTCGATGTTATCCATGTCTTTAATAAATTCACCAAGCATGTGTGCTGCTTCTGGGTCATCTGTGTAACCAGGCACGACGACATAGCGAATCCATGTTTTCTTTCCGATTTTTTGTAAGTAACGAGCAAAGTCCAATGTGCGTCGGTTGGATACACCGATGAGATCTTGGTGCACTTCGTCTTTCATGTGTTTGATGTCAAGCATGACTAAGTCTGTTGCATCCAGTACTTCATCGATAACATCAGTGTGCTTACGAACATAACCGTTAGTATCTAGACATGTATGAATGCCTTCGGCTTTAGCAGCGCGGAAAAAATCACGTACGAATTCCGGTTGAAGCATCGCTTCGCCGCCAGAACAAGTAACGCCACCACCTGATGCATTCATGAAGTGGCGGTAACTTTTCGCTTCGGAAATGATTTCTTCAACCGTGACTTCTTTGCCATCATGCGTGTCCCAAGTATCGCGGTTATGGCAATACTTACACCGCATTAAACAACCTTGCAAGAAGACGATAAATCGAATACCAGGTCCGTCTACGGTACCACATGACTCAAATGAGTGAATACGACCAGCTGTTGACATCTTTTGCTCTCATTACTAGTAAATTCTAGCTGTTATTTTATTACAAAAAGCAGGGTTAAAACAGCTTTGTCGGTACTAAAGGCAAGGTTATTTGAAGAAAGAAAATAGATGGAGCCAATCTACATAAACGCTTGAACACGAGGTGGTTAATACCTACCCCGAGAACTTGCCGTGTATCTAGATTGACTTCGATGCTGGGATAATCCAGTTTTTAGAAAAAGGCGAACACGGAGAACGAGCCTGTCCCATAAACATCGGTTTGGGCTTCTTCATAATCCGGTGTTTTAATTGTAAAGGTGATGCTTGCACCGTAATTTTGGTTGTACCAAGATACTCCCGCGACGGCACTTGCTTGCCAATTTTGCAGTGTGACGTCGTATGGCGCTGACGGTTCAGGAATGCCAGGACGATCTCCTTCGATAGTCATGTCATTAAAGCGGTAACGACCTTCAAACCCGGTGAACAAGAACCAACTCGACGTGTTCTGAGCGATCATACTTGCTGAGAAAGGGCTTTCGACACTGATATTGGCGGCTCCGATGCTATTCGCTAGGTTTGTACCCCAACGAAACATGACGCCTTGAGAGACATCACTACGGAAGTTACCCGCATTGATGTCGTTAATGTTGGTGATCTCCCATTGTGTTTTTTGTTCTTCGCTGCGCATCAATTTGTTAAATACGCGGTAACCAAGGCTGAACGCCACTTTATCTTCAATCTGGTAATCCCAACCTTGAGGGGCCGTCGATCCTGTTATGCCGTGAACGATTTCTTGCGCCTTTTCTGATAGCGAACTTTCACCCGTAGTTCCTATGGTGAAATTGTACCGTACAGCTTTGTCACTCGTTAGGGAAAGGTAGTTGATTTCGGTGTGTAGGTAACCGGCATATGGGCGATCATTGATTAGTGGATAATCGGCTTCAATGTCGCTTGGAGTCCACATCTTGTGGCCAAGAACCAACTCTATTTTATCGATATTGGCGTGCTCTGAGTTAGCTAGACTCAGCCATTTCCATTGGCTTTCTTGTGTCAGTTGGTCTGTCGCGTAAGAAAGGAAAACACCATTCGTATAGTCTTGATCGACGCCAAAAATACCATCGTTGTCGATGGTAAAAGAAACCGTAGACTTAGTGGATGCTATTGCAACTGGAGAAAGAAGGGTAAGAATAATTAATTTACTAAATCTCATAGACTTTATTTGCTAACTTTTTTCGCATCATACGTAAGAATGCGGGCAAAAGTCTTTCGCGATATCACAACTTTCATTCAAGAAATAAAAAAAGGCTGATGCTACTTAGCATCAGCCTTTGTTGTATTACTAGAACGTTATTTCGCTATAGTCTTATAGAGACTCAGTGAATGTACGCGCGATTACGTCAGCTTGTTGCTCTGCAGTTAGAGAGTTGAAGCGAACAGCGTAACCAGATACACGGATTGTTAGCTGAGGGTATTTCTCTGGGTGCTTAACTGCGTCTTCTAGAGTTTCACGGTTAAGAACGTTCACGTTTAGGTGTTGACCACCTTCGATACCCGCTTCGTGGTGGAAGTAACCATCCATAAGGCCAGCAAGGTTAGCGCGTTGTGAACCCTCATCTTTACCTAGTGCGTTAGGTACGATAGAGAATGTGTAAGAGATACCATCTTGTGCGTCAGCAAACGGCAGTTTAGCAACTGAAGTTAGTGATGCTACAGCACCTTTCTCGTCACGACCGTGCATTGGGTTTGCACCTGGAGCAAATGGAGCACCAGCACGACGACCGTCAGGCGTGTTACCAGTTTTCTTACCGTAAACCACGTTTGAAGTGATAGTAAGAATTGACTGAGTAGGGATTGCATCACGGTAAGTCTTAAGCTTACGGATTTTGCCCATAAATACAGAAACAAGTTCACATGCAATATCATCAACGCGTGGATCGTTGTTACCGAATTTAGGGTAATCGCCTTCGATTTCGAAGTCGATTGCTAGACCGTCTTCGTCACGAATTGGCTTAACTTTTGCGTATTTAATTGCAGATAGTGAGTCAGCTGCAACAGATAGACCAGCAATACCACAAGCCATAGTACGTTTAACGTCACGGTCGTGTAGAGCCATTAGTGCCGCTTCGTAGCTGTACTTATCGTGCATGAAGTGGATAGCGTTTAGTGCAGTCACATATTGTTTCGCTAGCCAATCCATGAAGTGGTCCATTTTCTCCCACAGTTCATCGTAGTTAAGAACATCGCCTTCGATCTTAGGCATTTGCGGGCCAACTTGGATTTTTAGCTTCTCATCCACACCACCGTTGATGGTGTAAAGCATTGTTTTCGCAAGGTTCGCACGAGCACCGAAGAACTGCATTTGCTTACCAACAACCATTGGAGATACACAACATGCGATCGCGTAGTCGTCGGAGTTCATGTCTGGACGCATTAAGTCGTCATTTTCGTACTGAATAGAAGAAGTATCGATAGATACTTTCGCACAGAACTTCTTGAAGCCTTCAGGTAGTTGCTCAGACCAAAGAACAGTGATGTTTGGCTCTGGAGAAGGACCCATAGTGTATAGTGAGTTTAGGAAACGGAAGTTTGTACGAGTAACTAGCGTACGACCGTCAAGACCCATACCACCCATAGACTCAGTTGCCCAGATAGGGTCGCCAGAGAATAGATCATCGTACTCAGGAGTACGTAGGAAACGAACCATACGTAGTTTCATTACGAAGTGGTCGATCATTTCCTGAGCTTGTTCTTCAGTTAGCTTACCAGCCGCGATATCACGTTCGATGAAGATGTCTAGGAATGTAGAAGTACGACCTAGAGACATAGCCGCACCGTTTTGAGATTTAACAGCAGCTAGGTAACCGAAGTAAGTCCACTGAATAGCTTCTTGCGCAGTTTCAGCAGGACGAGAAATATCACAACCGTATTTTGCAGCCATTTCTTTGATTTGACCTAGAGCACGGTGTTGCTCTGCGATCTCTTCACGAAGCTGCATTGTCATTTGTAGGTCTTCGCCGTTCTCAAAACGCTCTTGTAGAGAAGAGAACTGCGCGAATTTATCCTTCATTAGGAAGTCAATACCGTATAGAGCAACACGACGGTAGTCACCGATGATACGACCACGACCGTATGCATCTGGAAGACCAGTCAGTACGCCAGATTTACGACACGCCATGATTTGAGGAGTGTAGATATCGAAAACGCCTTGGTTGTGAGTTTTACGGTATTCTGTGTAGATTTTTTTAACTTGTGGGTCTAGCTCGCGGTCGTAGGCTTTGCATGAACCTTCAACCATGCGGATACCACCGTTAGGGATGATCGCACGTTTTAGAGGAGCGTCAGTTTGAAGACCTACGATAGTTTCTAGGTCTTTTTCGATGTAGCCTGCATCGTGAGCAGTGATGGTAGAGATAACTGAAGTATCAAAATCAACAGGAGCGTGAGTCGCGTTCTCTTGTTTGATGCCTTCCATTACCTTAGCCCAAAGCTTGTTAGTCGCTTCAGTACCTTCAGAAACTAGGAAAGATTCGTCGCCTTCGTACGGAGTGTAGTTCTTCTGAATGAAATCACGAACGTTTACTTCGTTTTGCCAGTCGCCTGCAGCAAAACCTTCCCAAGCTTTAGCAAATTGCTCTGCCATGACATACCTACCTTTTTAGTAGAAAAAAATACGTACTGCTTCGCCGTTGAGCCAGCTATCCCCAGATAAAAGAGGGGAACAGTACACTCTTATGAATAACAATATTTATAGTCTTAAATTTACGTATTCGATTTACAAAACTATAAATATTGTCACTAGTTTTAACGTTTCTCTTTTTAAGCAACAGTTAGAGGTTAAACTAAAATTTTTTTGCAAACCTTAAACTAAATCAATAAATCCTCAAAAATCTCGATAAAAATGGGGTAGCGACGAGCGCTACCCACAAATTTCTGGACTGCTAGCTTATAGCCAAGCTTGGATGCCATACTGGCCTTCAAGCATACCAACTGCAAGCATAGCAACTAAACAGATAACAAGTACGCTTACTGGGATCACAATCTTGTCTACAAATGATAGGCGAGACGCGCGCTCTTTATCTCCAATTAAACCGTTGTTATCTAAAAGCATAGTTAGTGCCCAAGCTAGAACTGGATTAACAACGGCAGAACCAAAGATACAAATGCCTGCTGCTTGTGAGTCTTTCGAGTCCTTCACCATCTGCATGCCAGCTTCAAGCAGTGGTAGAGATACACCAACGAGAAGAGCAACGCGCATAACTGGAGGCCATACTGCAACGTCCATAGGAAAACCAAGGATTGCAACAATAATACATAGAGAGCCTAGTAAGATGGCACCAGCAGGAATAGGGCGTTTCGCGATTGCAGCAGGGATCATGTAAGTCCCCCAAGATGATGTGATGTTACCACCACCCACTGCAGTACCGACCATTTGGCGAACGGAACACATTGTCATTGTGTCATCAACGTCCATCAGCACTTTCTCACTCTTACGTGGGTAGTTCATCTCTTGGAAGATACGGTGACCCAAGAAGTCAGGTGACCACATTGCTACCGCAAGAATGGCGAATGGTAGAGAAGCGATGAAGTGTTCCATATTAGGAAGACCAAGCATCCAACCTTCTTCTGTTGAACCCCACCAGTAGATTGGATTTAGGTTTGGAAGGCCTGTCTCGGTTACGAATTTAATATCGAAGCCTGCGCCAAGAGCAAGTGCGATTGCAAGCCCAGTGAAGGCACAAACAGGGATCGCTAGCCAGCGTTTGTTCACTTTAGCAAGGAACGCGTATAAGCCAATGGTAACCGCAAGAACAATTAGACCGATGTAACCCATGCTACCAGCGGCAACCGTATCGGATTGCAAACCAACAGCCCAAGCTTGAATAGAGTTAATTTGGCTCATGGTTCCGGTTAAACCTAAGAAAATAAGAAGGCCACCAGCCGTACCTTCAGAGGTGAGGTTAACCAGTTTTGACCCACCTTTTAAGAGGCTCAAAATCAAACCAAACACACCAATGAGAATTGCTAATGCAAGAGGGTGAGCACCAGCAAGAGCGATGGTACCAATAAGAGGGATCATTGGGCCGTGGTTGCCTGCTAGGTTGGCTTTAGGGTTAATAAAACCAGAGGCAAGTACACAGAAAAGAAGTGCAGGGATGAGCATTTCTACACGCGCAACTTCGATAGCAAAGTCCTTGCCTAAGTTTACGTGGTCCCATGCTGCAGTAAGACCTTCAGCCCAAGACATCATTACCGCAGAGTACATTGCGATAATACCGATAGTACCAGCAAGTGCTGGAACAAGGTCTTCAAGCTCAAAGCGGAAGTCACGACCTGGCAAGTTCAAGCCAAAACGACGTGGCTTCATAATTTGTAGTTCGTGGTCTAGGTAGTCTGAACGGCTTGCGAACTCAGATGCTGGACGATGAAGCTCACGGTAGCTCTTGGTCTCGATATCTGAATCAGAGTGCGTTTTGTTAACTGCGTCTGACATAGATTCCTCATATATTTAAAAGTTATGAATTCTTCATTCAATTGTGTTAATCCGCATCCTGCGGCACGCTTATGCTAGCTATTGTTAGATTTGTTACACGTCGACACTGTGCCTAAGCATAGCTAATAACTTATTGTGTTGAGGCACAAAAAAAAGCCTCATCTTTTGGCAGGAGTCTAGCAAGATAGCCATTTAGGGTGATTGATTTAGATCACTTTAAGAATGGTTGTGAAATAAAACTACAGAAAGTTTCTGGCATGCGAATGAGATGCGGAGATCTTGTGTAATTTCATTACACAAGTTGCATAAAATTAGAACTTTTTGTCCTTTTGCACGAGATGCAGATTAAATGTCAATATTCACGATGATTATATAAAGCTGGCTTTATTCTTGCTTTGGACAGAGCAAAGACAATTTTTTGGCTAATCATTGCCGCTCAGTTTAGGAAAAAGACATGAAACAGCTTAAAGTACTGCCACTAGTGGCAATCATCTCAGGGTTAATGGTCGGTTGCGGCGGCGGTGGCGGCGGTGGCGGTGGTGCAGCGCCGAAAACTGCGTTTACTTTTGATTTTGCTATACCAGCAACAATGACTGAAAGTGAAGCAACTACGAAAGGTTGTACTGTATATAACCACAAAACTGAGCTGAACGGCGATAAAACGGTTTTAACCTATAGTGCAGCGTCAAAAGAGCAAGTGACCAACTATGTTATCGGTTACTACTCTGATGCCGATGGCAAAAGATCCGGAGACATTATCAAACCTACCACTGATAACTTTAAGTTTTATCTTGAAGATATCCCTGACGGCGGCTTTGTAACGTTTCAAGCAATAGAATTTAACGGCAAAGAAGCTCGCGTAAACACGTTTTCAAAAGAGTTCTTGCAAGATAAGAAACTACGTAATGCTACTTTTGCACTAAACCGAGACTCTTTGAACAAATGCTTTACTGGCGGTAACTTAGCAAGCAATAAGTTTACTAACTTAGATTACCGAAATGCTGAATCAGGTGGCGGAGATTACAACTTTGTCTCGCAAACCGATATTTTCACGTCTCCGAACCCTGATATGTTGCCTACTGATGAACTGATGGGGCTTAAAGGTGAACCAACGGCATTGTTTCAATATGAATCAGGTTCAAGCGACAAAGCGCTTTACCAATATGGTATTGGTTCGTGGGGAACTGGTGAGATAGCCTTAGTTAGAGCGGATAATACGTCAAACATTTATTCGTCTTCTGACTATACTTACGACTCGCTTAACATTGGCTTTGTTACTAACGGCTTTGCATATGACGCGTTGAAGCTGGATAAAACGGCCGTTGAATATAATCGCCCTAGTGCAACGAATAAAGAAACTTGGGTATACATGGCGTTCTCAGAGAATCAAGTTAATGGTTGGGAGTCTCTACTTAACGAAACGATCTCTGACGGATGGGATATTGACGTTGATCCGAGTGCTTACTTAAATATTGATAACCTGCCGAACACAAAGCCAAGTGTATCAACGCAAGGAAGTGCAGAGTCCGTGATTGATCTGGACATGGGCTTAACATCGTCTACTGAAGGCTTTACTCGTGTCGCTTACTTTGCAACTTCAGGCGACTACAGAGTCACACATCGCATTTTCACAACAAGTGATAGTGATTCTGTTGTTGTTCCAGAATTACATTACTACAACTTCCCAACATCGGCCGTTAACGGTTTGAAAGTTTCAGCTTCGGACGATTTTAATCGCACTGCTTTGGTAGTGAATGAAGATAGTAATATTGATTCTAAAGTTTTCATGAGCTTCTTCTCCAATGGTGAAGCGTCAGAGCCTGAACTAGATGAAGACCTAGATGGCATCATTACTTCTGAAAAAGAAGGCTTAGAAAATGAAGTGACATTACGTACTTCAAACTCGTTGGTAGTCAGTCGTTTTAATTAATTCATTGCGACCTCGAATAGGTTTCAATTAACACTTTTGTAAATTTATTAAGCCCCTTTGGAAGGGGCTTTTTTATATTTAATATTCAACTTTTGAAGAATATGTTGCTATATATTGCATATTAATTTGTCTATCGTATCTTTCTATTCGAATTATTTAGGTTAATAATTTGTTGCAAGTTTCAAAGGGCGGTGCTAATTTGTTCCGAATTAGAGAGGGCGGAGTCCCTTAATTGCAGTGACAAAAACACAGGGAGTAGGGCGCATGAATGATGTACCAGCGCTAGATATAAAAGACCTGCACAAAACATTTGGACAAAATGAAGTTTTAAAAGGCATTTCACTTGCCGCGCACAAAGGAGATGTTATCTCCATCATTGGCTCTTCCGGCTCAGGTAAGAGTACCTTTCTCAGATGTATCAACTTGCTAGAAACGCCCACCGCGGGCGAAATTTGGGTAAATGGTGAATTAATCCAAATGAAGAACAACAGAGCAGGTGAATCTGTTCCTGCTAATGAAAAGCAAGTCCAACGTATTCGTTCACGCCTGGCAATGGTTTTCCAAGGTTTCAACCTCTGGTCTCACCTAACCGTACTAGAAAACGTGATTGAGGCGCCTGTTCATGTCTTAGGCGTGCCAAAAGCTCAAGCGATTGAAAACGCAGAAGTCTTGCTTAAGAAAGTAGGCCTATATGAGCGTAAAGACTATTACCCTGGGCACTTATCTGGCGGCCAGCAGCAACGTGCAGCTATTGCCCGTGCGCTAGCAGTTGACCCAGAGGTGATGTTGTTTGACGAGCCAACTTCTGCGCTTGACCCAGAACTTGTAGGAGAAGTTCTGGGGGTAATGAGAGATTTGGCAGATGAAGGGCGAACTATGCTGGTGGTCACGCACGAAATGGCGTTTGCGCGTGACGTATCAAACCATGTGATGTTTTTACATCAAGGCTTAGTGGAAGAACAGGGAAATCCAGCTAAGCTATTTACAAACCCGGATTCAGAACGATTACAGCAGTTTATCTCATCCATTTACTAATATTTGTTAGGCGGCAGACTATTGCCTCCTAAGCCAACACAACAAACAAAACGAAATAAAATAGCAATCACAGGAGTATGGAAATGAAAAAGTGGTTATTAGCAGCAACGATTGCTGCAACGGCAGTATCAGGTGTTGCCCAAGCGAAAGAATGGAAAACAGTTCGCTTTGGTATCGAAGGTGCTTACCCTCCGTTTAGCTGGACAGAAACTGATGGCTCAATAAAAGGCTTTGACGTAGACATGGCAAATGCACTCTGTGAAGAGATGCAAGTGAAGTGCAAAATCGTCGCTCAAGATTGGGATGGTATTATTCCTTCTCTGCTTGCACGTAAGTACGATGCCATCATCGCAGCAATGTCTATCACTGAAGAGCGCAAGAAAAAAGTCGATTTCACTGGCAAGTACGCACAAATTCCAAATAAATTTATCGCTAAGAAAGGTGCGGGTCTAGATTTTGATAATCTTAAAGATGTCAAAATTGGCGTGCAACGTGCGACGACACATGACAAGTACTTAACTGACAACTACGGCGATGATGTTGAAATTGTGCGTTATGGCTCTTTTGATGAAGCGTATCTTGATCTAGAAAATGGTCGAATTGCTGCCGTTTTAGGTGATGCTTCTGCTCTAGAAGAGGGTGTGATCAACAAAGCAGGTGGCGAAGCTTATGAGTTTGTTGGACCATCGTTAACCGATCCAAAATGGTTTGGCGAAGGTATGGGTATCGCTGTTCGTAAACAAGACAAAGATCTAACGAAGAAACTCGACGCAGCAATTATTTCACTACGTGAGAAAGGTGTTTACCAAGAAATTGCTGGTAAATACTTTAACTACGATGTGTACGGTGAATAAACCGTAATTAAGCGACCGTTGGCTTGTTCCTAGAAGTAGTCAACGGTCGATTTTTTGAGTTTAGGGATTAGGAACTCACCTATGCTAGATTTACAAGGATACGAAGCTTCGATTTTGAAAGGAGCTTTAGTAACAATAGAAGTTGCAGTGCTTTCACTCATTCTCGCCATGGTCTTAGGCATGCTTGGCGCATTAGCTAAGTTAGCGCCTTACAAATGGGCAAGGGCGATTGCCACTCTTTACACCACCGTCATTCGCGGCATTCCAGATTTGGTTCTGATGATGCTAATTTTCTTTGGTGGACAAATACTTTTAAATAACAGCCTTTACTCCATCAACGAAACGCTCAACGAGTGGTTTGCCTCGAGTGATCCAAACCATGAATGGACGTCTTACTTACCTGATTATATTGATGTCAGCCCATTTATAGCTGGTGTACTCACGATTGGTTTTATCTTTGGCGCCTACATGGCGGAGACTTTTCGTGGAGCGATCATGGCGGTGGACAAGGGTGAATTAGAAGCGGCGAAAGCTTATGGGATGAGTTCTGCTTTATCGTTTAGAAGAATCTTACTTCCTCAGATGATTCGTCATGCATTACCTGGATTTGGTAATAACTGGTTAGTGTTACTTAAGACCACAGCGTTAGTTTCCATTATTGGTCTGGATGACATGGTGAGAATGAGCTCATTGGCAGCAGGTACAACGAAAATGCCGTTCACCTTTTACATGGCTGTCGCGCTCATCTTTCTATTTTTTACCAGCGTTTCGACCGGGCTACTCAAGCTTGTTGAGCGTAAGTTCAGTATTCATGCGAGGTAAGTTATGGACTTTTCTTTGATTATTGAAAGCTTTCCAACTTATCTTCAGGGACTTTGGACAACAGTTTGGTTAGTGGGATTAGCGTTGGTTATTGGCTTGTGTGTCTCTATCCCATTAGCCGTGGCACGTAATAGTACCAATTACGTTCTAAGCTTACCTTCTTGGGGATTCATTTACTTTTTCCGTGGAACGCCGCTATTGGTTCAGCTGTATTTGATTTACTACGGTATGGATCAGTTTTTCCCTGTTAAAGATACCTTGTGGGAGAACGCTTGGTTCTGTGCTTTGGTCGCTTTTATTCTTAATACATCGGCTTACACCGCAGAAATTATTCGTGGTGCGATTAATGGTTTGCCGAAAGGTGAGGTGGAAGCTGCGAAAGCCTATGGCATGAGTAAGTTTATGACATACAGACGTATTATCTTGCCGAGTGCATTGCGTCGAGCATTACCAGCTTATTCCAACGAGGTCATATTTATGCTGCACGGAAGTGCAGTCGCGGGCATCGTTACCATCATGGATTTAACTGGTGCTGCGCGTCTAGTTAACTCGCGCTACTATGCACCATTTGAGTCTTTCCTGACGGCGGGGCTGTTCTACATGGCACTGACGTTTATGATTTTGTGGTGTTTCAAAGTGGCAGAGAAGCGTTTCTTAGCTTATCTACGTCCTTTAAGCTAATTATCAATAGAGGCAATAGCACCGGAATGGGTGCTATTGCTTTTGATAATTTTGTTATCTTCATTCCTATTTTTCCAGCCGATGTAAAAGACTCTTTCTTATTATTCATTAACTTACATTAACATTCGGTAAACTCATTGTTTAGTAAGTAAAAATGAAAAAAACAATTCTATCGTTGGGCATTGCCGCCTTAGTCACAGGATGTGGTGGGGGAGAGGGAGAATCACAACCTAATGCTCAAGTAAAACCAACGCCAGCTCCAGTTCAACAAGCTCTTGAAACTGGTAATGCACTGCTCGTTTCTGACCCGAGCGATTTCATTCGAGAAAGTCGTCAGGTTGTAGAAGCCCACAAGATGCAGTCGAATACGATCAAATCTGCAATTGCGAAAAACCTTTCAGGTCTTTATTGGGATCCAACCCATGATGCTGCGATCTTGACACCTCAGTATGGCTTCAACGACACCATCTTGATGACCAATAAGGCCATGGCAAGCGGTTACAAAGATCAAGCTCTGTCAATTGGCGTTGCCGGGGAAAAGTCTAATGGTCAACGTTACGCACTATTAGGTAGCAACCCATTTAGAACGGCACAACGTTTTCCCGACTCTTCCAACGCAGCGATGACGAAATGGTTAAGTAATCTGGTCACTTGGTTGTCGGGCGGAGTTACTTCAAACGTCGTCATCGCGCAAATGGACCAGTCTTATTACTTTCCGGATGAGCAAGCGACTCGGAATTGGCTAAAAGACAATGTTTCACAAGAGTTGGCGTTTAACGAGGCCAACCTATGCGATGGTTCGAAGCTACTTAGCTGCTTGCAAACCAATACTCCAAACTTATTGATCTTGTCACAGCATCTGCAATCTGGAGATACCAACAAACCAGTACTCGAGGCTCTGGAATACGCTGAGCAAGCCCAAATTCCTGTTCTATACCTGCATCGGGATGGAGGACTAACTGATCTTGGCCAAGACATTTTGGAAAAATTCCATGTTGATTATGTGGGAGATAACTATTGGCGTAAGTTAGGTTTGGTCGACTGGGAACCTTCATCGTTGATGAACGTTGTGCCGGACTCTGTCATCACACAACAAGCGCTGTTGTCTCGTTTTGAATCTCAAAATTTCAACGTTGACTTGTCAAAGTGTGATGACAAATCCTGCCCTGACACTGCGAATATGGACAGTCAATTTTATGCAGGGGCAAACAGCATTCGCCATTGGTTGCAAAAGCTTGATGAACAAAAAGTAGATTTGTTTAATCAAAACGGCTACCAATACGAAAAACTCATGGTATTGCTGGCTGATCATTATCGTCAAACGGTTGTCTTCCCGATGGACAAACAGTCAACCCAAACGACCGAATTCCTAAAGTCGTACTTTGCCGATTACGTGCAATACAACAGCCGAAGCGTGAACCCAAAACAACCAAATATGGGGAACTTCAGCCGTAGTGAGTTTAGCCCTGAAATAAAGAGAATCAGTGCAACGATTAATATGGAATCAAAGCGTAACTTCCGTTCGGCTGGTGTGTATGCGCTTCCTGGGGAAACTTTTACGGTTAAACGTAATGACAGCAATGATGTGGCGACTAAGATTGTCATCAACACTTTAAGAAGTGGTGCAACTCATGAGTTCAGCAAAGATGGATACACGCGACCAAAACTGCTGACTTCATTCGGCTATGAAGTGAAGCCGGGTGAAACCATCACGCTGACTTCTCCTTATGGTGGTCCAGTACAGGTTCACTTTGACAAAAATGATGTTCCGGTTGAACTGAAATTTAATCATGTGGCACAGCATCCAGTTTGGAGAAGTGAGAAGGACAACGACGCTTTTATTCAACAGTTAGAAGCCAATTTATTCGATTGGGCTGAACTGATCACGCCTGGATTTGAGGTACACTCTAAACGTGACAAAATGCTTGAATCTGTCAACGATGAGATGTGGTCGACACCAGCTGAAATGGCGCTAGCGACAGAAGAGTATGTTCATAACTACCCACATGTCTTGGCTGGTTTCCAAGGGCCGGGGATCGATGAGGTTCCGGAAATTATCCAGTATGCCAAAAATCAAGGTTGGGAAATCGCCAATATTGATATGGTGAAGCATATGAACGCTGACCAAGCGACGTGTGGTTATGGTTGTTCGGGTAACCCTTACGATGCTTACTGGTCATTCAGCCCACTCGGTCACGGTGATTTACATGAGCTTGGTCATGGTTTAGAAAAAGGTCGATTCCGATTTTCAGGCTGGGAAGGGCATTCAACGACCAATTACTACTCGTATTACAGTAAGTCTCGTTTCTTCCAGAATACGGGGAAAGTTTCAACTTGCCAAAGTTTGGATTTCAAAGGCCAGTTTGAATTATTGCAAGCAAGCCGAACTCAAGCGGATCCAAACGCTTACATGGCAGCGCAAAATCAAACTGGTTGGAGTTGGGGAGCTCGCGTTTACATTCAAATGATGATGGCGACGCAGCATGAAGGTGTACTGCAAAATGGTTGGCATTTATTGGCGCGATTGCACCTGATTGAACGTGAGTTTAACCGCTTAAAATCGGATGATGCGCTTTGGAATGAGAGACGATTGAGTATTGGTTTCGCCAACTACTCTCGTGAAGAGGCAAATAGCATCTCAAACAACGACTGGTTGCTTATTGCTCTGAGCTACATCTCTCAGCGAGACATGACGAGCTATTTAGATATGTGGGGCTTCTCGTTCACAGAAAAAGCGAAACAGCAGGTTGTGGCGCTGAATCTACCGCCGATGCCGCTCACTTACTTTGCAAGCAGCAATACCGGCTACTGTCTGAACGAATTTGCTCAAACACCGATAACTATTGATGGTCAAACGGTTTGGCCGCTGAATCAGTGATTAAATAGTAATTTGTATGAAAAAGGGAGACTGAGTCTCCCTTTTTATTGGACTAAGCTTAGCGTTGAGTCTCGCTTATAGCTTTGCAATAAATTACTTAAATGTCGACCAGATTGGTGCGTGATCTGAAGGCTTCTCGATACCACGAAGCTCATAGTCGATACCAGATTCAATACACTTTTCCGCTAGAGAAGGGGTTGCCAAAATGACATCAATTCGTAGGCCACGGTTATCATCAAAACCGCGAGAACGGTAGTCAAACCACGAAAATTGATCGTTCACCTCTGGGTATAGCTTACGGAAGGTGTCCACAAAGCCCCAGTCTAGTAAGGTTTTCAACCATTCGCGCTCTTCAGGTTGGAATGAACATTTACCTGTTTTTAGCCAACGTTTACGGTTTGGTTCGCCGATACCGATATCTGCATCAATAGGGCTGATGTTGATGTCACCCATAACAATCAATTGCTCGTCGTTATTGTGATGATCGTTTAGGTAGGTCATCAGATCTTTATAGAATTGGCGCTTGTATGGGAATTTGGTTTCGTGGCTGATGTTATCCCCTTGAGGGAAATAGCCGTTTAGCACAGTGACCTTTTCGCCGTTTTCATTTAAAAACGTTGCCATGATCATGCGCTTTTGATGTTCCTCGTTATCCGTCGGGAACCCTTTTTGTACGTGTAGAGGCTCTTGCTTACAAAGCATTGCTACGCCGTAATGTGCTTTTTGACCATGAAAATACACTTTGTAGCCCATGGCTTCGACAGCTTCAATCGGGAATGCTTCATCGTGAACTTTAATTTCCTGAAGACCAATCACATCAGGTTGGTGTTTGTCGATTAGCGCTTGGAGTTGGTGCAGTCGCGCACGTAGTCCATTGATGTTAAAGCTGATTACTTTCATTATTTATCCTTTTTGGGGGCGTACTTTTTATGAATAGTATCATTGTGTAAGAGCACTGAAAACGAGTCTCGGTGAAAGGAGTGAAACGCTCTGAGCTACTTTGCTTTTAATTTGTTTTCTAAGTCGTTTTGCACGATCTTTAAAGCGTTAAGCGCAACTTCTGGATCTATCTCATTGCTCTCAAGCAAATAGATTAAATCGACAGCCAGTTTGATCTCTTCAGGTGCGTCATCTAAAGGCGAGGTTGATTGATCAGCCATTATTGATGTTTTTCCCTATGTGTAATTTGGTTCTCTAGCTTAAGAAGTGCTGTTTCACAACGCGCTAAACGTTGCTCGGTTGCTAGTAATACTTTTTGAGCGTCGGCACGCATAAAACTAGGAGCGCTTTCGACAGCACGTTCTTTTTCTAACACCATCTCGCGCAAGCGTCTTGCCCACTCTTGATGTTGAGCGAGCTCCTGATAAAGCACGTTGATAGGCTTACGGAAATGGCTGCTATGTTTGATTTCATTCTTACGAATTTTAGTGGTAGAAATCTCGCGTTGAATCGCACCGATTTGCGCCACTAACCGTTCAGTGAGGTACTCAGCACGCAAAGCGGTGAGCTTACCTTCATTTTGCTCACGCACAATCGCACCCAGCGTGGCTTTTGCTTCTTTTACGCAAGGAGTAAGTAAGCGAGAGCGGCAACCAAATAAACGCTCATCAAAAAGCGGAACATGATGTTCGCCTCTTTGACGGTCAAGAACAGCGGCTTGCTTCGCCATTTGTTCTAGATTTTCCTGGAGTTGAGAAATGTTCATGACAAACCTACAAACCATGCGTCATAAGCCAATTTAATAGCTAGTATGCTGACGACAGTAACAAATACAGGACGAATGAATTTAGAACCAAATCTAATAGCGGAGTGCGCGCCAACAAAAGCACCAGCCATTAAACATACTCCCATTGTTAAGCCTAGCACCCAGTTGATATGTCCGAGGAATGCAAAAGTGATCAAAGAGGTAAAGTTACTGGTAAAGTTCATTGCTTTTGCTAAGCCAGAGGCGAGCAAGATATTCAGCCGGTACAGCGCCATTGAACTTACTGTCCAAAAAGCCCCAGTTCCAGGCCCTGCGAGTCCGTCGTAGAATCCTATGGATAAGCCTTGCATGTACTGTTTTTTATGAAGTTTTGGGCAAGGCTCGGGTATTGGACTTTGATGAGCAGAGTGGGGTGTTTTATGAAAAACGGTATACAACGCTGCCGCCAAAATAACAAGCGGCAATCCTTTTTCCAGCCAATCCGTACTAATCGCATCTACAAATAGCGTACCTAATGTCGCTCCGACGAGTGTTGCCACGAATGCACGCCTCCAGCATTGAGGTTTGAATAGACGTTTTTTGTAGTACGTAAATGCTGCAGTAGAAGATGCAAAGGTAGCGGCAAGTTTATTGGTGCCTAGTGCAATATGAGGCGGCAAGCCTAGCGAAAGTAGAGCAGGTACGGTAAGCATGCCACCACCACCAGCAACTGCATCAATAAATCCTGCGACAAAAGCGACAAGCGCCAACACCAACAGCATGGTTGGCTCAATCATTTCCATAAATGGTGATTCTTCTAATATTCTATTTTACGTTTAAATGGAGGTAGTGAGTCGATTAAGGCTTGTCCGTATCGCTTAGTGACTAGGCGTCGATCAAGAATCGTTACTCTACCAGAATCTCTCTCTTTACGCAGTAAGCGACCTACGCTCTGGATCAGCTTTTTGCTTGCGTCTGGTACAGTTATTTGCATAAACGGGTTTCCTCCTTTTTTCTCAATGTATTCGGAATGAGCCTGCTCAACAGGGGAGGTTGGAACGCCAAATGGAATTTTTGTAATCACCAAGTTTTCAAGTAATTCGCCAGGTAAGTCTAGCCCCTCAGAGAAACTGCCAGTACCAAATAAGACGCTGGTTTTATTTGATTCCATTAACTTTTTATGTTTTTTTAGAATTTCTTGACGTGAGCTTTCACCTTGAACTTGCAACGCCCAGCCTTTTTTTATGAACTCCGAAGAGAGTGCCTTCGCGACTTGGTTCATCTGCCAATAGGATGAGAATAATACTAAGTTGGCTTTCTTGTCTTCCAAGTACTTAGGCAATATCTCGATAAGATATTCAGTAAATTGAGGCGCTGGTGGTTCATATTTCATCGCAGGGATAAGCAATTCTGCCTGGTTTTGGTAATCGAATGGTGACGCAAGCGCTAAAAACTGAGTGCCTGATTCTGGTTTTCCATCAATACCAACCTGATGGCAAAAGTAATGGAAAGAGTTTAATGCACGCATCGTTGCGGAAACCAAAATGGCGCCAATACATCTGCTCCAAATCTGTTGGTCGAGTTGCCATCCAATTTCAAGTGGCGAAACACTCACAATGAAATCACCCTCGCGATCGGGGTGGGTTTCTAACCAGCGAGCTAAAGGCGCACCTTTTTCACGAGTTGGTTCAGCCATTAAATGCCATACTTGCGCTAGGTTTTCTAACCTTTGAATGTAGAAACCGAGCTCTGCAAGCGCTGGTTCAGCCAACCTTGTCGCAAGCTCCCCGTCTTTTACTCTTTCCGCAATAAGGTCGGCAATTTTTGCCACGCTCTGATTTGCTTTTTTACTGAACTGTTTTAGTTCTTTGGATTGGTTCTCTAGCCACTCAGGTAGTTCACCGTGTTCGAAGCGGTAGATACCCTCTTCAAATTGAGCTGGGTCGAACTGTGTGGGCAATTGAGTCAGTGCCGGTATCAAGTTCTGAACCGCGTCTTGAAGGTCGTTGCGAAATCGAGCTACGCGTTTCTCGTCTGCGAGTGATGAAAACTTACTAATCGACTGATTTAACTTCTCAAGCCATGCTGCCGCACCTTTTAAACTCGCAGATGCTGAAGCATGGTCACGAGCGACGTGAGGTAAGTGATGTGCCTCGTCGAAGACGTATATCGTATTTTCTGGCTCAGGTAAAATCACGCCGCCACCTAAATCTGCGTCTGCCATGACGAGAGAGTGGTTAGCAATGATGACATCGTTTTTATCCAACTCTGAGCGCGCTTTTTGGAATGGGCAGCCGCGGTGGCCTGGTAAACTGTTATTGCAACTGTGTTTATCACTGACAATCAGTTGCCAAAGCTTATCGTCGATGGGTTTAGGCCAAGAATCACGGTCACCGTCCCATTTACCTTGCGCAAGAGAGCGATGCATTGTTTCTAACAGCTCTATATCTTTTTGCTTAGGTTTGGTTTCAAACATGGCTAACTGGCCACCATCAGCACCGCTAGCAGTAGCGAGCTTTTCTGCACAACAATAGCGTTGACGGCCTTTTGCCAAAATAAAAGAAAACTCTCGGTCGGTAATCCGACGAAAAAGAGGGAGGTCTTTATTTATGAGCTGCTCTTGCAGAGCGACGGTCGCCGTTGAGATAACCACTTTTCTATTGTTATGTACAGCCACGGGAATGGTCGCCATTAGATAGGAGAGCGATTTACCAATTCCAGTCCCTGCTTCTGCAACGAGTATTCGGTTAGATTTGTGATACTGACCGCACAGCGTTTTTGCAATCTCTGCAACAAGGTAGTTTTGTGCTCTTCTAGGCACAAAGTTATCAAGTTGATCTTGAAGGTTTTGATAGCTATTACGAATCGATTTTTGAATGTTACTGGTCAGCATACGGGCCTCAAATGCGTTGGAGGCGAATAGTAGCACACATCACTAGTTGTACAGTAGTTCACAAAACGGAATGCTTTTATAAGGAATGTAGATCTCCTTCACAAAAAAATATTGAACCTTATCTTAATGAAATTAATTTCATTATATGAAAAATATAAAACTCCAACTTGGTCTGATTTGTGGGTTTTTATTCTTTTTTTTGTTTTTTTAAATTTACTTATTGGATTAAAAAACCATTTGTTAATAATTTTGTAAATTACAAATAATAATGGAGATTGGTTAGATGTTCGTCGAATAAATAAAGGTAAACTTATCAAGTTATTGTTTTATAATGGTATTTTGTTTTTTTTACATTGGTATTTAGAAAATTTGACAGCCAGAATAATCTTTTGCACTCTTAGCTCCAGATTTTGAGGAGGTGCTGTATAACGTTTTGTTAACGCTCTACCTCAAACATATAAAAAAAGGGAACCGGACAAGGATATCCCGAACTAAGAAAAGGCAGTGGATTAATTATGAAAAAAACTCTATTAGCACTAGCTGTAGTTGCGTCTGCAACTTCAGTGAACGCAGCTGAAGTATTCAAATCTGAAGAAGGTTCTGTAGATTTCTACGGTCAGCTACGTCCAACTCTTCTATTCACAGAAAAAACTGATCACACAGCAGAGCTAAACACTAGCTCTTCTCGTACTGGTGTGAACGCGGTTTACGTTGTTGACGAAAGCCTAAAAGTTCTGGGTGAAGTTGAAATCGGTGTTGCTCTAGGTGACAACTACGACGCAGGTGCTGATTCAAGCGAGCGTACAGATGACTCTGTATACGTACGTCGCCACATCATCGGTTTTGATATGGGTGATATGGGTACTCTTCGCTTCGGTAAAGAAGGTACTTGGGCTGATGACGTATACTTCGCAGATTACTCTTACTTCTTCGGTGGTAACGCAGCGGAAACTGCATACGGTCACGCTTGGAACAACGATTCTCAAATCAAATACGCTTACGAAAATGACGCGTTCTGGCTAAAAGCTGGTTACGCGCTAGGCGAAAAAGATTCTAACGAAGAAGTACTAGAAGTATTCGTTGGTAAATCTTTCAACGACCTATCTCTACACGCTGGTGTACTTACTGCGAACAACGACATCAACGTAACTAAAGAGAAAAAACTAGTTCTTAATGGTGTAGAGCAAACAGTTTCTCACACAGAGCGTACTGATAACGAAAACCTATCTTTTGAAGTAACTGCTGAGTACGCACTAAACGAGCACACTCTAGGTGCTACGTACTACTACAACGAAAACGAAGATAAGCTAGGTAAATCAACAGTTGATTCACACTACATCGTTGTAGCTGGTATGTTCGCTGTCGCTCCTAAAACAACTCTATACTCTGGTTACGAGTACCTAGCTCAGTCTACTGACGAAGCAGGTAAAGTAGACGCAGACTCTTCTTGGTTCTACGCTGGTGTTGAATACAAGTTCTCTAAATGGGCACGTGTATTCGCAGAAGCGGGTTACACTTTCGAAGGTACTGACTTCGACAACAAAGACACAGACGACGCAACTAACTTCGGTGTTGGTGCTCGTTTCTACTGGTAATCAATACCCAGTTTGATATTGTAAGACCCAGCTATATGCTGGGTCTTTTACTATGAAGATAAGGATGAAAAATTCTATGCAGTTATCATTAAAAGTGGCAATGGCACTGTCTATTTTTGCCAGTACAAACCTCTACGCTGCAACGACTTTAGTGGTTCCAGAAGACGTGAAGTTATTGGCCGTCAACATGGAGAAGCCAGATCTAGAAGGTGGTCTTTTTTCTAGTGAGAAGACAATCGAACTACCTGACGGAACGAATCAAATTGTCTTCAAATATCAACCTACATTCGAAATTAACGAAAACCTTAAGACGGTTTACAGTGATGTAATCGTTGCTAAATTTGATGCTGAAAACGAAAAGCTAACATTTGAACTGCCAGAGTTTAAAACTCTTCGCCAAGCGCAAAACAACATCTCGCCTCTAGATTGGCAATTACTGGATACCAAAGGCCAACCTATTGCTTTGGTCGAAGATGTATTAGAGTCAGATGGTGTTCAAATTGGTCGTAATTACCCTCAAGAATCTCGCAACTACAATATTGCTGGCGGTATCGCGAGTGTTGCCGTTAGTTATGTAACTGTGAATCAGCATCAACAATCAGTAAGTGATATCGAGCCTCGAGTTGAGACTAGTGATACCCGTTCAACAGCCGCATCGAACGACAGCCCAATGGTTGATGTATTAAAGACTATGTACCAGAAAGCGTCTCCGGCGGAAAAAGAGGCATTTAAAAACTGGCTTGCTGAGCAGTAATCCCTTAGTTCATTAGATAGGGCTTAACTGAAAAAGTACGAATCTAAAAAGCAGGCTTTAAGCCTGCTTTTATCTTTTCTGCTTATTAGAGAGAGATTTCTCTCCATTCACCAGGCATTAGGTCGTTAAGGACGATATCACCCATCGAATGACGAATGAGGCGCAAAGTAGGGAAGCCAATGTGCGCAGTCATGCGACGCACCTGACGATTTCTTCCTTCAATAATGGTAATGGCTAACCAAGTGGTAGGGATATTTGCGCGAAAACGAACCGGAGGCGTTCTGTCCCAGACTTGTGGTTCTGGAATAACTTCAACTTCGGCTGGTAGAGTCATACCATCTTTTAGCTCTACTCCCTTTCTCAATTTTTCAAGATCTTGCTCCTGAGGAGCGCCATCAACTTGAACCCAATAAGTCTTCGGCGATTTTGACTTTGGCTGCGTTAGCTTCGCCTGCAAGATGCCATCGTTAGTGAGTACCATCAAACCTTCGCTGTCTCGGTCCAATCGGCCAGCCGCATAGACATTTTTGATTGGGATATAGTCCGCTAACGTTTTGCGACCATCGCCATCGGTAAATTGACTGAGCGTATCGTAAGGCTTATTGAAAATAATGACTTTACGATCTTTAGGGGCCACTTTTGGCTTTTGGCTTTTTGTTGGGCGATTAGGGCGGCGGTCTTGCTGAGTACGAGTCTTCGAGCCATTGCGAGCTCCTGAGTGTTTAAAATGGCCCGTTTTAGACTGGTTACGACTGCGACCTTTTTCCTGACCTGTACGAGATGACATGTTAACTACCCTGCAAAAATGTAAATGAACTTTGTTTGAAAGTTTTAAGTTTTCTCATGATCGGATATGATTTGCGCGCCTAAAACTAACAAACGCGCACAGAATGATAGACTAATTCGTGTTATTTGTTTAATTATATCAGTGCACTCATGGATTCAGAGCTTAGAGCTTCAAACTACAACAAAGAGTGCGAACCGCATGTGGCGTTAGTGAGGAGACATGTACTGCTAACGTGCAGCAATGCGTCAATTAAACCAACTCAGACGCTGAGTTGATCAGCCAACAAGTTGATTAAAAAATAGGGAAATTTCATGCCTACAGAAAAACCTACAATTATCTACACCATCACTGATGAAGCGCCGGCGCTAGCAACTTATTCATTACTACCAATCATTCAATCATTCACAGCATCGTCTGGCATCAATGTAGATACTCGTGATATTTCACTAGCAGGTCGAATTATCGCTAACTTCCCAGAGCATCTAAAAGAAGAACAGCGCATTGGCGATGCGTTGACTGAGCTTGGTGAACTAGCTCAAACTCCAGAAGCAAATATCATCAAGCTACCTAACATTTCAGCTTCAGTTCCTCAGCTTAAAGCGGCGATTAAAGAGCTTCAGGCGAAAGGTTACGATTTACCAAACTACCCAGAAGAGCCGAGCACGTACGAAGAGAAAGCGATTAAAGCGGCTTACGACAAAATCAAAGGTAGTGCGGTTAACCCAGTACTTCGTGAAGGTAACTCAGACCGTCGTGCTCCGACTTCGGTTAAGAACTACGCGAAGAAAAACCCACACTCAATGGGTGCATGGTCAGCAGAATCTAAGTCTCATGTTGCGAGCATGTCAGACAATGACTTCTTTGGTAGCGAAAAGTCTACAACTATCTCTGGTGCAACAGAGGTCAAAATCGAGTTTGTCGGTAATGATGGTACAGTTAAAGAGCTTAAGTCTGCGTTCCCATTACTAGATAAAGAAGTCATTGATACTTCAGTAATGAAGAAGAAGGCGTTGGTTGAATTTTTCGAGAAAGAGATTGCTGAAGCGAAAGCGCAAGACGTGCTGCTGTCTCTTCATATGAAAGCGACGATGATGAAAGTTTCTGACCCTGTCATTTTCGGTCATGCAGTAAAAGTTTACTACAAAGACGTTTTCGATAAGTACGGTAAGCTGTTTGAAGAGCTAGGCGTTGATGTAAACAATGGCATCGGTGATGTTTACTCAAAAATTGAGTCTCTACCTGAAGCGCAAAAAGCAGAAATTGAAGCGGCCATTCAAGCGGTTTACCAAACTCAACCAGAACTTGCGATGGTTGACTCTGATCGTGGTATCACAAACTTACATGTACCAAGTGACATTATTGTAGATGCTTCTATGCCAGCAATGCTTCGCTCTTCGGGTCAAATGTGGGGACCAGATGGTAAACAAAAAGACACCAAAGCGATGATTCCAGATCGTAGCTACGCAGGTATTTACCAAGCGGTTATTGATTTCTGTAAAGAGCACGGCGCATTTGATCCAACCACTATGGGTAGCGTACCTAACGTTGGTCTAATGGCTCAGAAAGCTGAAGAGTATGGTTCTCACGACAAGACATTCATTCTAGACGCTGCGGGTACTGTTCGCGTTGTTGATGCTTCAGGTAACGTACTGTTAGAGCAAGCGGTTGAAGAAGGTGATATCTTCCGTATGTGTCAGGTTAAAGACGCACCAATCCAAGATTGGGTTAAACTAGCAGTGACTCGCGCACGTGCAACAGGTGTTCCAGCTGTATTCTGGCTAGATGAAAACCGCGCGCACGATGCTGAGCTCATCAAGAAAGTAAACGCCTACCTACCAGATCACGATACTGACGGTCTAGAGATTAAGATCCTATCTCCTGTTGAAGCTTGTAAGTACTCACTAGAGCGTATGAAAGCGGGCCTAGATACTATCTCTGTTACAGGTAATGTTCTTCGTGACTACCTAACAGACTTGTTCCCAATTCTAGAGTTAGGTACGTCTGCTAAGATGCTATCTATTGTTCCATTGATGAACGGTGGTGGTCTATTTGAAACAGGCGCTGGTGGTTCTGCTCCTAAGCACGTTCAACAAGTAGAAAAAGAGAATCACCTTCGTTGGGATTCTTTGGGCGAGTTCCTAGCGCTTGCAGCTTCGTTAGAGCATTTAAGTGTAGCGACAAACAATCCTAAGGCTCAGGTTCTAGCAGATACACTAGATAAAGCGACCGGTGAGTTTTTAGACACCAATAAATCTCCGTCACGCAAAGTGGGTGAGCTAGATAACCGTGGAAGCCACTTCTATCTTGCACTTTACTGGGCGAAAGCGCTTTCAGAGCAAACGGATGATGCGGATCTTGCTGCTGAATTTGCACCAATTGCAAAAGCGCTGTCAGAGCAGGAAGAAACGATCGTTGCTGAGCTAAATAATGCGCAAGGCGTGAAAGGTGAGCTAGGAGGTTACTACTTACTAGACGATGCATTGGTTTCTAAATTGATGCGTCCAAGCGAAACCTTTAACGCAATCATTAACAAGTAAGTTAGTGTTAAAAAACACGTCGTTTTCGGCGTGTTTCCTATCCTGTAAGTGCGTTGTAAGTGTTCCTTTTGTAACACGTGCTCTAAATAGTAAGAAACCCGCTATCTTGGCGGGTTTATTTTTCTCTTCAAAACATCAACGTGGTGTTTCGAGAGCAATATTTTTATATTTCGACAGCGCTCTAATTATTTGGCTTGGCCTTCAAGAGGCACGACGCTACTCGCGTGACAGCCTTTGGGACCTTTTTCAATCTCGTAAGAGACTTGTTGGCCTGCTTTCAGTGTACGATAACCGTCCATCTGGATAGTTGAGTAGTGGGCAAAGATATCTCCCTCTTCTTCATCTGAACAAATAAACCCAAATCCTTTGGCATTGTTAAACCACTTTACTGTACCTGTAGCCATGCTTTACATCCCTCATGCATTTTTTACTGATGTTGTTACTGCAACCAAGTTATACCTTTAACTTGGTACTACCATTGTCAGCGAATGCCAACAAACGTCAAATCAATGATAAGTCACATTCATCAAACCACTTAAAGAAGAGATGTTTCAAAATGATGATTTATGCATCGACACTTTCCACTGTAGTCAATGAATTTCGACAGTCAATAGCAGTGAGCAACAAACAGAAACATAATTGAAAACAAATCACTTTTGAGATTAACAAATTTGCAAACAGTTTTTCGTATATACGCAGAAGTTTAGTCAATTTGCCTATGAAGTGGTTCATACTGAAAAAGCCATACTGTCCGTGTTGCTTATGGTAGAAGAATCCTCTGACTGAATAAAAAATGAAGTTTTCGTGATAATTACCGTATTCTCAATGAGGAAGTGTGATCCAGATAGAAGATGATGGGGTGGTTTGCAATAGTCCGAAAGCAATAAATAGAAAGTTCTTTTATAAGAAAAAATGTGTAACTTATCGACAAGCATCTTTTATTTGCGCCGTATCAAGACGTGCATTAGTCTCTATATTAGGTAGCAACTTTTATCGATCAAAGATCGAATTCGGTGCCATAACTCACTACACCGCGTTGCACGCTTGTGGTAGATTGTTTTTATAGGTCGAAAACATCAACCCTTTGATACGATATCTTTAGATTGCCATGAGTAAAAATTTTGAATGGGTCACTCCGGACTCTGATCTTCTGGAGCGAGAAAGTACGAAAGTCCAGCCACCTAAGCTGTACAATGTCGTACTCAATAATGATGACTATACACCTATGGATTTCGTCATAGAGGTGCTTGAGCGATTTTTCTCACATGATATTGATAAAGCAACTCAAATCATGCTTCAGGTCCACTATGAAGGAAAGGCAATCTGCGGCACATACAGCGCAGAAATTGCCGAAACAAAAGTAGCGCAAGTTACGATGTACGCAAGGGAAAATGAACATCCGCTACTTTGCACTATGGAGCAAGCGTAAACAAAGAAGACTTGCTCGAACAACCCCAGTTGTTTTTTCGGGAGGTACTTATGCTAAATAAAGAACTAGAGTCAAGCCTTAACGGTGCATTTGCTCGGGCGCGCGATAAACGCCACGAGTTTATGACTGTCGAACACCTCCTACTTGCATTGTTGGAAAATGATGCAGCTAAGGAAGCCCTTCTAGCTTGTAAGGCGGATCTTGACGCTTTACGCAACGAACTCGATATTTTCATCGATCAAACTACGCCTCTTATCCCAGATAGTGATGAGACGCGTGAAACGCAGCCGACTTTGAGTTTTCAACGTGTACTACAACGCGCCGTCTTTCATGTACAGTCGTCTGGTCGTAATGAAGTAACAGGCGCCAACGTGCTTGTTGCTATCTTCAGTGAACAAGAGTCGCATGCCGCTTACTTACTGAAGAAAAATGACATCTCCCGATTAGATATTGTTAACTTCATCTCCCACGGTATTACTAAAGCATCAGGTGCAGGTGAGGATTCATCATCAGACTCGTTTAGCTCAGAAAGTGTTGAAGAGCCTAATTCTGAAGAACGCCTAGAAAGCTTTGCGACGAATCTTAATCAAGTCGCTAAAGATGGAAACATCGACCCACTCATTGGACGTGATAAAGAGTTAGAGCGCACTATTCAGGTACTTTGTCGACGCCGCAAGAATAATCCACTACTAGTGGGTGAGGCAGGGGTTGGTAAAACAGCCATTGCGGAAGGTCTTGCATGGCGAATTGTCGAAGGGCAGGTCCCTGAGGTTATTCAAAACAGCGTGATTTATTCACTAGATATTGGTTCTTTGCTCGCTGGTACCAAATATCGCGGTGATTTTGAAAAGCGCTTCAAGGCGATTTTGAAACAACTTGAAAAAGAAGAAGATGCCATTTTGTTCATCGATGAAATACATACCATCATCGGTGCAGGCGCGGCATCTGGTGGTCAAGTCGATGCAGCAAATCTTATTAAGCCTCTTTTAAGTAGCGGTAAGTTGCGTTGTATTGGTTCGACGACATACCAAGAATACAGCAACATTTTCGAGAAAGAGCGTGCGTTGTCTCGCCGCTTCCAAAAGATAGACGTTGTAGAGCCCTCATTGGATGATACAACTAAAATCTTGATGGGCTTGAAGCCGAAGTACGAAGCTCACCATGAAGTACGTTATACCAATAAAGCACTGCGTGCCGCGGTAGAACTGTCGGCTAAATACATTAATGAACGCCATCTACCAGATAAGGCCATTGATGTCATTGATGAAGCTGGTGCTCGTAGTCGTCTTGCTCCTGCAAGCCGTCGTAAAAAAACGGTCGGAGTGGCTGATATCGAATCAATGGTTGCCAAAATGGCGCGAATTCCAGAGAAGTCGGTTTCTTCTTCAGATAAAGACATTTTGAAAAACTTAGATAGCAAAATGAAGATGTTGGTATTCGGTCAAGATAATGCGATTGATGCATTATCCGAGGCGATCAAGCTGACACGTGCAGGTTTAGGTGTAGACAACAAACCCGTTGGTTCATTCTTGTTTGCAGGCCCAACAGGGGTTGGTAAAACAGAGGTGACGGTGCAGTTATCTAAGCTTCTAGGTATCGAACTACTTCGTTTTGATATGTCTGAGTATGGTGAGCGTCACTCCGTAAGTCGCTTAATTGGTGCGCCTCCTGGTTATGTCGGTTATGACCAAGGTGGTTTGCTAACCGATGCTGTTATTAAGCACCCACATTCAGTCGTATTACTTGATGAGATTGAAAAAGCGCACCCTGATATCTTTAACCTGTTGTTGCAAGTCATGGATAACGGTACGCTAACGGACAACAATGGTCGCAAAGCAGACTTCCGTAATGTCATTCTTGTTATGACAACTAACGCAGGTGTGGCGGAAACCGAGAAGAAATCAATTGGTTTGATTCAACAAGACAACAGTCACGATGCAATGGCGGAAATTAAGAAGGTGTTTACTCCTGAGTTCCGTAACCGTCTTGATAACATCATCTGGTTTAACAGCCTTGATGAAAGCGTTATCCATCAAGTGGTTGATAAGTTCATTGTTGAACTGCAAGTGCAACTTGATGCGAGAGGCGTTTCAATGGAAGTATCGCAAGACGCTCGCCATTGGTTAGCACATAAAGGTTATGACAAAGCTATGGGGGCTCGCCCAATGGGGCGTGTTATCCAAGAACAGCTTAAGAAGCCTTTGGCTAACGAACTGTTGTTTGGGTCTTTAGTTGACGGCGGTACAGTGAAAGTAACGCTGGTCAACGATACGCTTGAGTTTGAATACTTAAGTGAGAAAGAGACAGCGATGCATTAATCGTTAGTCGGTAACAAACGTAAAAGCGCACGAGAAGATCGTGCGCTTTTTTATCTGAACTAAATCGGAAAAAATTGTGCAATAAAAAACGGAGCAGCTTGCTCCGTTTTTTATTGCATCCGAAAATCAGAGATTAACGAGCGCGGAAGACGATGCGGCCTTTTGACAGGTCGTATGGAGTCATCTCTACAGTTACTTTGTCACCCGTTAGGATACGGATGTAGTTCTTACGCATCTTGCCAGAGATGTGAGCAGTCACAACGTGACCGTTTTCAAGTTCAACACGGAACATAGTGTTTGGTAGAGTGTCAAGGACTGTGCCTTGCATCTCGATTACGTCTTCTTTAGCCATTTAATCCTCTTTAGAAATTAGGCAATATTAGCGGGCTATATTCTGCCGCTAAATAGTAATTATGTAAAGTTGAGGCGTATTCTACCCTCGCCAACGCTGATTTACTAGCCTTTGGTGGCGTTGAAAGCGTGTTTTGTAGCTCATTGCTGGGCACTCATCAATCTGATATCCCAAATATAGCCACTGTTGTTTGTTTTCTTGGCAGTATTTAATTTGATAAAGCACTGCTAACGTGCCAAGAGATAACTCGTAGTCAGGGTCAAAAAAAGTATAAAAAGCACTCGAGCATTGAGGCATCAAATCTGTCACTGCAATGGCGAGCAATTGATCTGATTCATCGTAAATGTGTAAAAACGACGTTGTCAGCCAGCTGGTTTGAGCAAATCGAGCAAACTCATCACGCTTTGGTGGGTACATAGTGCCGTTTCTATGCCGTTTGCAGATGTACCGACTGTAAAGCTCAAACCATTCCTCATCCATTTCAGGTTTCATTTCCCAGCGTAAAGACTGTGCTTTATTAAGCAGCCTCTTCTGACTTTTTGATAGTCTAACGTCTGGAATCGAGACTCGAATTGGCTGGCAAGCGGTGCAATGCTCGCAATGCGGTTTATATATGGTATCTCCGCTACGACGAAAACCGTTAGCCATGAGCAACTGGTAATTTTCTTCAGTATGCAGCCTTTCATCAAGCGCCACCGCAACCCGCTCTTGCCGTTCAGGCAAATAACTACAAGGGTGATTATTCGTCAACCCTATTCGAATATGTTGTATATCCGTACTCATACTGAATCCTGCAAAACTTGGGGCTGATAGGCATCAAATAGTGTTTGCTTTTCTCTTAAAGATAGTAGTTTTTGCATAAATTCGTCACGCTCAAGTTCAAATGCGCCAAGTGATGCCAAGTGAGAATTCATAACTTGGCAATCGATTAATTGACCTTGCTTTGACGCCAAATGGTTGCATAAGTACCACAATGCAATTTTGGATGCGTTATCTTTTAGGCTAAACATCGACTCCCCGCAAAAAAGTTGGCCCACGCAGATGCCATATAGTCCGCCAATCAGGTTGTTGTCATGCCATACTTCTACAGAGTGACAGTGACCAAGTTTGGCTAACTCAATGTAGGAAGCTTGCATTTCCTCGTTGAGCCATGTTTCCTCTGCAGGGCGTGTTGAAGAACATAGTCTAATCACTTCTTCTGTCGCGAAATTGAGTGTTACTTTATAGTTATGTTTACGCTGAAATTTTTTGAGACTTTTAGATGGCTTAAACTGCAATGGGTCAAACACGGCGCGCGGAGAAGGGCTCCACCATAAAATAGGTTCACCAGGACCATACCAAGGGAAAATGCCTTGATAGTAACCATTGAGGATTCTCATGGGGTTTAAGTCACCACCAAAAGCCAGCAAACCATTGGGGTCGCTGAGTGCTTTATAGGGTGAGGGGAAGTTGAACGTTTCATCGAGTTCAGTTAAATAAATAGCCATAAGAAGTCGTTACCAACATTGGAGTCAGAGGAGTTTATGATGACCTGGTTAAGAAATATCGTAAAAGTATGGCTTGGGATCATACTGTTTTTACCACTTGTCGCCAACGCAGCCTATGAAAGAAATGTTGCCAAGCCAGTTAATGAAGTAGTTTACGGGAAGATTGACTCTGTCCGTTATATTACTCAACAAGAGGTTGTTCAATCGAAAAGTAACGGTTGGAAGACACTACTTGGTGCCACTATCGGTGGTTTAGTCGGTAATCAATTTGGTGGCGGTACGGGAAGAGAAGTCGCGACGGCAGTGGGTGCGCTTGCAGGTGCCGCAGTTGCTCAAAACCAAAGTAATTACCAATACACGGTTGAATATAAGTTAGTTGAGCTACTCATCAAAGTGAAGGGTGATAAGCTAATTAATGTCATCCAAGATGTTGATAAAAATATGTTATTTAGTCGAGGGGATGAAGTTCGTATTTTATATTTTGATGATGGAGTCAGGGTTGATATCACTTATTAACCCTAGGTTGTTTTAGCCTAACGAAGCCTAATCAAGCATGTACAGTCGGGCTGGCTTATTGTCAAATCAAGTCGAAATAGTTTGCTGTTTCGCCGTGCTTCTTTCGCTCTTATTTACATCGCTGGCAATGCCTTTAATTCTGTATCTTTAGGCTGCTTGAGGATATTCATAAATTAGCGCCGATTTACTCTGGTTTTGTCGTGTTTTTTTGGGTAGTCTGAATTCACGAAGAATTGTTTAGCCCTCATAAAAAATCGTATGTTGAGGGCACAAAGGATTATCAACTTTTAATGGAAAGCCTAACGTTACAACCTATCAATAAAATTCAAGGGGAAGTGAACCTTCCTGGCTCTAAAAGCGTTTCTAATCGAGCTCTTTTACTTGCTGCTCTTGCTAAAGGCAGAACTCGCCTTACTAATCTCCTCGACAGTGATGATATTCGCCATATGCTGAATGCGCTGACTAAACTAGGCGTTCAATACCAACTTTCCGAAGATAAAACAGAATGTCTCGTTGACGGCCTTGGGCGCCCGTTTTCTGTCTCAGAGCCGGTAGAGTTATTTCTCGGCAATGCTGGCACTGCGATGCGACCATTAGCTGCGGCTCTTTGTCTTGGAGAAGGGGAGTATGTACTGACGGGCGAACCTCGTATGAAAGAGCGTCCAATTGGTCACCTTGTCACGGCACTGAAAGATGCTGGTGCGAACGTTGAGTACATGGAAAACGAGAACTTTCCGCCTCTCAAAATAATTGGTACTGGCCTAAAAGCAGGTACAGTTTCTATCGATGGGTCCATTTCAAGTCAGTTCTTGACCGCTTTCTTAATGTCTGCGCCATTGGCTGAAGGTGAAATTCGCATCAACATCGAAGGCGATTTGGTTTCTAAGCCTTATATCGATATCACCCTGCATATCATGAAGCAGTTTGGAGTCGATGTGATCAACAACGACTATCAAGAGTTTGTGATCCCAGCCGGTCAGCAATACATCGCTCCAGGCGATTTCTTGGTTGAAGGTGACGCGTCTTCTGCTTCTTACTTCTTGGCGGCGGCAGCCATCAAAGGCGGAGAAGTTAAAGTCACGGGTATCGGTAAAAACAGCATTCAAGGTGATATTCAATTTGCTGATGCGCTTGAAAAAATGGGTGCAGAAATTGAATGGGGTGATGACTACGTAATTTCACGTGTTGGTCAATTAAAAGGCATTGATATGGATTACAACCATATCCCTGATGCTGCAATGACCATCGCGACAACAGCGCTATTTGCCGAAGGCACTACCGCTATTCGTAACGTTTATAACTGGCGTGTAAAAGAAACAGACCGTTTGTCAGCTATGGCGACTGAGTTACGTAAAGTTGGTGCGGAAGTGGAAGAAGGGGAAGACTACATCATCGTCAAACCTGTCTCTCAGTTAAAGCATGCTGCGATTGATACTTACGATGATCATCGAATGGCGATGTGTTTTTCGCTGGTGGCACTTAGTGATACGCCTGTGACGATTAACGATCCAAAGTGTACGTCGAAAACGTTCCCTGACTACTTCGACAAACTTAAGGCTTTAAGCTGCTAAATATTCTGACCTGAAACCGGAAAGCCAGAGTGAATAACACTCTGGCTTTTTTGTTTCCCAATACTATTTAACCAGCGTAAATTCCTTAGAAAGGTGATGCGCTAAGTATTTAAACATATTGAATACTGCAGTCGTATTTGAAGTTGGTAAACCTTTGTCATCAAGGAAGTATTCACCTTTAAAAACTAAAACACCTTCTTTTTCTTCTACGCTTGTTGCTCGCATTCCCTCGATGTAATCATCGTGCTCTTGGATGATTTGGTTAGCGATCAAAAGAAGGTCGAACTCTTCGATAAACGTTCTATCAGACATATTCTTTCTACCATTCTATTCAGTTAAGAGCGCTGAGTATACCTACAACTAAAATGGGTTTGCATGATTAATTCAGTCAATCGTTCAGTAAGACTAAACAGATCAATTTTTAGAGTATAAGCATGATGCGGAGGAAGATGGCAGAACATTGAACCAAACTATTTTGTGATGGGTAACAAAATTTATTGCATTGGATTAGCGGATGCTAAGTTTGCCTGTTTAGATATGCCGCTCAATACCTTTCAGAACCCTGTCTCTTTGAAGTATAAAGACGATGAATTGTCAACCAATCGGATCTGAATTTCAAAAAAGCAGTTGATCTTCTTTTCATCTCGCACAATAGTAAAAAAAGAAGCAATGAAATAGAACATTATGCGGGTGGCCTTTAAACAAGGTTTCTACCCGCATTATTATGAAGGACGTTAGAGTCAGTTATGGGTAAATCACTCGTTATAGTGGAGTCACCAGCCAAGGCAAAGACGATAAATAAGTACCTTGGTAAAGACTTTATTGTTAAGTCTAGTGTTGGTCATGTGCGTGATCTGCCTACGGCCGGTCAAAGCACTGGTGAGAAAAAAGCCGCAGCCATCTCAACTAAAGGGATGAGTCCGGAAGAGAAAGCGCGCGTTAAAAAAGAGAAAGACCGCAAAGCGTTGATCAAAAAAATGGGGATTAACCCATATCATGACTGGGAAGCGAATTACCAAATCCTTCCAGGCAAAGAAAAAGTTGTCAACGAACTACAAAAACTCGCCAAAGACGCAGATTGCGTTTATCTCGCAACCGATTTGGACCGCGAAGGGGAAGCAATCGCATGGCACCTTCGTGAGATCATCGGTGGCGATGAAGAGCGATACAAACGTGTAGTTTTTAACGAAATTACGAAAAACGCGATCCAACAAGCTTTCCAGACACCTGGCGAGCTGAACATGGATGGTGTAAATGCCCAACAAGCACGTCGCTTCATGGACCGTGTCGTTGGTTTTATGGTTTCACCTTTACTTTGGAAAAAAGTGGCTCGTGGCTTATCTGCTGGTCGAGTGCAGTCTGTTGCGGTGAAATTGTTAGTTGAGCGTGAGCGTGAGATTAACGCGTTTGTACCAGAAGAATTCTGGGACATTCATGCGAATACGAAAACGAAAGACAAAGCGGACTTTAAACTGCTTGTTGCGCAGAAAGACGGTTCTGCGTTTAAGCCAGTTAATGAGGCAGAAACCAAAGCAGCGATGTCTGTACTTGAGAATGCAAGTTACGAAGTATGTAAGCGTGAAGACCGTCCTACAAAGAGCAAGCCTTCAGCACCTTACATCACCTCTACGCTTCAACAGGCAGCGAGTACACGTCTGGGCTACGGCGTGAAAAAGACCATGATGCTAGCTCAGCGCCTCTATGAGGCCGGTTACATCACTTACATGCGTACTGACTCGACTAACCTAAGTGCCGAGGCTGTGGACGCTGTACGTGACTTTATTGGTTCTGAGTTTGGTGATAAGTACCTGCCAGCGAAACCATTGGCGTACGGTAGCAAAGAAGGGGCACAGGAAGCGCACGAAGCGATCCGTCCTTCAAATGTGGGTGTTAAGGCGGAAGACCTGCAAGGTGTCGATGCTGATGCGCACAAACTTTATGCTTTGATTTGGAATCAGTTTGTAGCGTGTCAAATGACGCCAGCAGAATACGATTCAACAACCATCAGCGTAAAAGCGGCAGAATACACGCTTAAAGCGAAAGGTCGTATCCTTAAATTTGACGGCTGGACTCGTGTACAGCGTCCAATGGGCAAAAACGAGGATACAATCCTTCCAGCGGTACAACTTGGCGATAAGCTAAGCTTAGAGTCACTTGACCCTAAACAGCACTTTACAAAGCCACCTGCGCGCTACACTGAAGCAGCACTGGTTAAAGAGCTGGAGAAACGAGGCATTGGTCGTCCGTCGACTTACGCATCGATCATTTCTACGATTCAAGATCGTGGCTATGTGAAAGTTGATCAGCGCCGTTTCTACGCTGAAAAAATGGGTGAAATTGTTACTGACCGCCTTGATGACAGCTTTAACGATTTGATGAACTACGACTTTACTGCGCGTATGGAACAGAAATTGGACCAAATCGCTGAAGGTGAAGTGAACTGGAAAGCTGTGTTAGACAACTTCTTTGCTGATTTTACTGGCGATCTTGAAAAAGCGGAGCTGGATGAGTCAGAAGGCGGTATGAAGTTAAACCACATCGTCATGACGGATATCGAGTGTCCGACGTGTAGCCGTCCAATGGGCATCCGTACTGCTTCGACAGGTGTGTTCTTAGGCTGTTCAGGTTACGCGTTACCACCAAAAGAGCGTTGTAAGACAACCATCAACTTGGGTGACGAAGAAGGTATTATTAACGTTCTAGAAGAAGACGTTGAAACCGCAGCTCTTCGTGCTAAAAAGCGTTGTCCGATCTGTGAAACAGCGATGGACGCATACCTGATTGATGACAAGCGTAAGATGCATGTTTGTGGTAATAACCCGAATTGTGAAGGCTACCTTGTTGAATACGGCGAGTTCAAAGTAAAAGGCTACGATGGTCCAGTTGTTGAGTGTGACAAATGTGGCTCTGATATGGTGCTTAAGAACGGTCGCTTTGGTAAATACATGGATTGTACGAGCGAAACGTGTAAGAACACTCGTAAGATTCTTAAGAATGGCGAAGTCGCGCCACCGAAAGAAGATCCTGTTCATTTCCCCGAGTTGCCATGTGAAAACTCAGATGCGTATTTCGTACTTCGTGATGGTGCTTCAGGTCTATTTATGGCGGCAAGCAACTTCCCGAAATCGCGCGAGACACGTGCTCCTTTGGTTGCTGAACTGGCACGTTTTGAAGAGCGTTTACCTGAGAAGTTCAAATACCTAGCGACCGCACCGCAAGAAGATCCTGATGGTCGTCCTGCAGTCGTACGCTTTAGTCGCAAAACAAAAGAGAACTACGTTCGTTCGGAAGAGAATGGCAAACCATCTGGTTGGACAGCGCTCTTTGTTGACGGTAAGTGGGAAGTCACTGATAAGCGTAAAAAAGCGAAAGCATAAAAACGTACGATCTAAGTAATGTAAAAAGGCAGCGATATCGCTGCCTTTTTTGCGTTTTGTTTTGCGTAAAGGCCACTGTGTTGTTCGTATAGATCTTTGCTGCTTTGACTGAGTTTTGCTGACGCGAGAAGATCCCAGCATCAATATTTCGTAGTCGCTGATGTATTTTTTATGTAAAAAATATTCGTTGTAACTTTCATTTTGCATTCACATATTTGTTATACATTGGGCTAAAAAATCGGTGGTGTAGTGAATCCGTTCGTAAATTGTTTTCACAATGTAATCGTTTGCTTTTCCATGTGTGATCTAGATATCGTCTTGAGTACGCAAGAGCTGTATGGTACACAGAATGGCGTATTAAAAATTGTAATTTAGAACCCGCTTAGATAATTTATTACAAAAATTAGTGCAACTGTGTGCATTGTTTGCGTCAAAAAATAAGGAAAGAGTGGACGTTGCATACTGGAAGTGCCGTAGCTTTTTTATCCGTGTTGTAAGAGTTCACAGAAACTCAGAGACGGTTGCTAAATGTATTCGCTTGACTCCCCGAGTATGACTCATTCAAGCGAGTACCAAATCCAAGCTATAACGATATGGAGAACAACAAATGGCTGGTGTTTTGGGAATGATTCTTGCTGGCGGTGAAGGCTCTCGTTTGAGACCTTTAACGGAATCTCGCAGTAAACCTTCGGTACCGTTTGGTGGTAGTTATCGATTGATCGATTTTGCTCTAAACAATTTTGTTAATGCGGATCTGATGCGCATTTACGTCCTAACCCAATTTAAATCTCAATCTTTATTCCATCACTTAAAAAAGGGGTGGAACATCAACGGCATTACAGACCGCTTTATCGATCCTATTCCCGCTCAAATGCGTACTGGTAAACGTTGGTACGAAGGGACGGCGGACGCGATCTATCAAAACCTGCGTTTTATGGAATTAGAGGAACCAGAGCAAGTTTGTATTTTTGGCTCTGACCATATCTATAAGATGGATATCAAACAAATGCTGAACTTCCACTCAGAAAAGCAGGCTTCTCTGACGGTATCTGCATTGCGCATGCCACTAAAAGAGGCGTCGCAATTTGGGGTTATCGAAGTGGATAGTGAAGGTCGTATGATTGGCTTTGAAGAAAAACCAGCAAATCCGAAATCGATTCCTGGGGACCCTGATTACGCTTTAGTTTCAATGGGTAACTATGTTTTTGAAGCTCAGGTACTGTTCTCAGAGTTGGTCGAAGATGCGGATAATGAAGCTTCATCACATGATTTTGGAAAGGACATCATTCCAAAGATGTTCCCTAGAGGTGATGTGTTCGTGTATGACTTCAGTACCAACAAAATCAGTGGCGAAAAAGAAGAGGTGTACTGGCGTGATGTCGGAACTATTGATGCGTACTGGCAAGCGCATATGGATCTGCTAGAAAAAGATGCTCCATTTTCGCTGTACAACCGTAAATGGCCATTGCACACCTACTACCCACCATTGCCACCTGCGACATTTACCGACTCTGATAATGGTCGTGTGCAGATAATCGATAGTTTAGTGTGTAATGGCAGCTATGTTAGAGGCTCAAGAATCGAAAAGTCGGTGCTTGGTTTTCGCAGTAATATTGCTTCTGCTTGCGATATCAGCGAATGTATACTTCTTGGTGACGTAAAAATTGGCGAAGGCTGTGTTTTACGTCGTGTGATTGTCGACAAGGATGCCGATATTGCTCCTGGTACTCAGATTGGTGTGAATCTTCAAGAAGATAAAAAACACTTCCACGTGTCTGAGGAGGGCATTGTTGTTATTCCGAAAGGAGCTCGAGTTGGCTACTAACAACTTATCTATTCTGTTTGTAGCTTCTGAGGTTGAAGGCCTCATTAAAAGTGGTGGCTTGGCAGATGTTGCCAAGGCACTACCGGAAGCCCTTCAAAACCTACAGCAAGACGTAAGAATTACCATCCCTGCGTACAGCAGTATTGATAAACTCGCAGACGCAGAAGTTGTATTAGAAACAGAATTAACATCATGGCCGCATACGGAGTATCGAGTTTTGCGGCTCATGTTAGGTCAAAATCCTGTTTACCTGATTGATTGTCCGCCGTATTTCAATCGACCATCAATGTATGCGGAGAACAACCAAGCGTATACTGATAACGGCGAGCGCTTTGCGTTTTTTAGTGCAGCATGTCTCGATATGTTACCCAAGCTCGCCTTTCAACCTAATATCATACACGCGAACGATTGGCACACAGGTCTTGTTCCATTTTTGCTCAAGCACAGGTATGGCAATGATCCGTTTTTTGCTCATACTAAAAGCGTCATTTCAATTCACAATGCGGTCTTTAAAGGCGTATTTAGTTATGAAGACGTGCAGTGTTTGCCAGAGTTTCATTGTAGAAACGTTCCCGATGCTGCGGTGAGTGCAACGCATATTACGATGCTTAAAGCTGGCGTAATGAATGCAGATAAGATAAACGCGGTTAGCCCTACGTACGCAGAGGAACTAAAAACAGAGCTTGGCAGTCACGGCATGGCTTGGGAGTTTCAGCAACGTGCGCAGGACTTAGTCGGCATCTTGAATGGTTGTGATTACAGCGCTTGGAATCCGGAAACGGATACCTACTTGCCAGTTAATTACTGCGCCGACCAGCAAAGTATGTCGCAAGGGAAGAAAGCTTGTAAAAAAGCATTACAACAACGACTAAATTTGCCCGAAAAAAATGTAGCTATGTTCGGTATGGTTTGTCGGTTGACCCAGCAGAAAGGCGTTCATTACTTGTTGCCTGCTTTGGCCGATTTTTTGAAGCACGATGTTCAGCTAGTTGTCGTTGGGACCGGAGACCCTGTTCTTGCCGCTCAGCTACGAGAGGTTGCCGCGCAGTTTTCTAGCAAATTTGCCTTTGTAGAAGCGTATGACAATGAACTTGCGCATATCGTTGAAGCTGGTTCTGATTTCTTCTTGATGCCTTCTGAGTTTGAACCATGTGGCTTAAACCAAATCTATAGTATGGCTTATGGGACATTACCGATAGTACGCGGTGTTGGTGGCTTAAAGGACAGCGTTAGCGATTATGATGTAAACCCATCTGAAGCAACGGGGTTTGTTTTTTTCGAACCGACACCGCAGGCATTGTTGTTAACGATGCTAAGGGCACTGTTGCTCTACGCTCAAAACGAGCCTGAAGTGAATAAAGTACAGTTGCACGCGATGCAACAAGACTTTTGTTGGCAAAAGGCCGCAGAATCTTATTTGCAGCTTTACCACTCAGCGTTAGTTTGACTTAAAATTGTAACGAAAGGCACCGAATGAGGTGCCTTTATTATCTTGAGTAAGGGGAGTGTGGTAGGATGGCTCTTTACTCAATAGCACGATCTTTTTGATACTGAATATGACCCAGCCGCTACTTTTTCATAAAACCTATTTGCACCCTACTAGTAATGAGTGGGTTGTATTTGTGCACGGTGCTGGTGGTAGCTCTTCTATCTGGTTCAAGCAAATTAAAGCTTACAAGCAACACTTTAACTTATTGCTGATCGATTTAAGAGGTCATGGAAAGTCAAATCAGTTACTTAAAGAGCTCATTGCTAGCCGTTATACCTTTACGGAAGTTACTCAAGATATTATGAAAGTATTGGACCATTTAAAGATCCAATCCGCTCATTTTGTCGGTATGTCGCTTGGTACTATTATTGTTCGAAACCTTGCTGAATTGTCATCAGAGCGCGTACGTTCGATGGTGCTCGGCGGTGCTGTCACAAGGCTTAACACTCGTTCTCAGATATTGGTGAAATTAGGTAATTTTTGTAAGCATATCCTACCGTACATGTGGCTCTACAAACTGTTCGCTTATATTGTTATGCCTCAAAGAAGCCAACGAGAATCTCGCCACCTTTTTATTCGCGAAGCCAAGAAGCTTTGCCAAAAAGAATTTAAACGTTGGTTTATTCTTGCTGCTGATGTAAATCCGTTAATGAAATATTTTAAAGATCGAGAGTTACCCATTCCGACTCTTTACTTAATGGGCGACAGGGATTACATGTTTATTAAACCTGTCAAAGAAATGGTTGCAGCACATAAGCTCAGCATTCTACGAGAAATCCCGAATTGTGGTCATGTATGCAATGTAGAGCGTCCAGAAGACTTCAATCAACACTCCATCGAGTTTATTAAACAGCAAGCTGTATGTGCTTAAAACTGAGTGCATCCACTGAATAGGAGAGCCGCTATAGCTCTCCTAGTTGATATCCACATTGCCAACATGCACCAAATTGCCCTTCGTTTATTTCATGACATTTTGGGCATTGCCAATCTTGATACTCATGCCTATCGGATTGTTTTCGATATGCTTTTACTATTTCTTCAGCTTTCATCTTTTGTGCCGTGTCAAAAAGCCACACATAAGGATCGGTATCATCACCAAACGGCAGTTCTCCTTTTAAGCCGAAAATACCTTCTCCACGAACTTCACAGTAAATTTGTTCCACTTTAAGCAGCTCACATACAATGTGTGCTTCTGCTGGGTTTTTAGCGATAAATATTTTCATCAAAATACCCACTTCACCAATTACGAGTTTTGCTGACTTGGTGTCGGCCTTACTTTATTCATAACCCATTTAGTGATGATTGGAAATAGTCCCAATAGTGCAAAAGACGCTAATACTGCGGGTGAAACAATGCCCGATAGGCTTTCAATTGTTGCTAATTGAGTACCTGCATTCAGATATACGGCTGTGCCTGGCAGCATACCTATTTGGCTAGTGAGATAAAATCTACCTACAGACATCGGCGTTAAGCCCGTCAGTAAGTTGATTAGAAAGAAAGGGAATACAGGGATTAGACGCAAGGAAAATAGATAAAAAGCTCCGTCTTTTTCGACACCTTGATTAATTGCGTTGAGTTTATTTCCGAATTTGTTTTGTACCCAGTCACGCAATAAGTATCGGCTGCTCAAGAAGGCCAGTGTTGCCCCCATAGTGCTAGCGAAAGAAACCAGTAGCAAGCTTGTCCAAAAACCAAATAAGGCTGCACCAAGTAAGGTGACTACTGCTGCTCCTGGGATAGAAAAAGCGGTAATTGCAATGTAGGTAAAAAAGTAAATCGCAGCCGAGAATACAAAATTCTGATCGATGTATGTAGTTAGTGCTTCTTGTTGGGCTTTTGCATTCTCTAAGGTTAAATACTGGCCAAAGTTAATACCTAAAAAGACGATAGCCGCTAGTAGGATGAGACCTAAAATCAGTTTCTTATTCATAATTTTGATTCCAATTTGGGATATATGTAATAAGACAGTAGGAAAACCGAAAAAATTTCACAAAAAAACCGCAGATTAGACTGCGGTTTTACAAGATAGTTTTTAGGCCGACTTTTATTGGAGGCCGTTCATCAACTCATCTCGGCGAGCTTGAGGTACCACACTCCAATGAGTGCCGTTGATAGCACCTTCTAGTGCCCATAGCAACTCAATGTTGACGGTTGCAGAGTGCGTATCTCTTATCGCTTTATAGGCGTTAAGCGCACCTTCCTCTTCAAGCTTCTCTACGGATTCGATGCCGGCTTTTTTTAGCATGCGCTCGGTAGCCAGTCGTAAGTTAGGCAAATCTTTCAAACGGTTAGGCTTTGTACTTGCTTGCTGTTCTTTCTCAAGCTTTGCCTTTTTCAATGATTGATTCGCTACTTCGATTAAGCGTTCGCTTGATTCCCATAAATCGCTGGAAATAGCGTAGTACTTTGTAACGACTGGGAAGCCACGTTTTTTATAAACGTAAGGCTTTAGCCCTTGTTTCTCGAAGTCAGATGAAGTTTTTTGGTCTGCTCTGATATGAAGCTGATTGTTTACCACTAGTGCAAACATTGTTTCATCAGCGAATAGTCCGAAGCCACCAAACATTGAGCGCGACTTGATATTACCAAGTGCCTCAAATAGCTTCATAGAGTCTTTGAGTATCGGTTTATCCATGTTTTGTTATCTCGGTGTAATTAATATTACGCCACCAAAAGTCAGGTCCGAGAGAGTAGCAAACATGCGTAAAAACAATGTCATTACAGAGTAAAGTCATTGCTTACACACTTGCCATCGGTAACCCCGCTACCTTCCATATCGTAATATGGTTCAGGCCGGAGGCTTTGCGTCCCACTCTTTCGAATGGTTTGCCCTGTGCGTGACACAATGAGCATACTTCTTATATTGAATTAACATCACGGTTTAGCGTTAAAAGTGTGATTTCGGTTCAATAAAAATGATAGATTGAATGCTCTATTTTGCATATGGAAAGGTGCAAATTGGCCTTTGAAAAGGAGTTCTTAATATATATTACATTTATATAAAACAGGGAGTTAACGTTAGTCAATTGTTATTAGAGTGGTGTGAAGTATTAGAGAATGCTTAATTTTTCCAAAAAAATAAGCGCCCCTGTAGAGCGCTTATTTAACACGGTTAAATACAGTGAAATTTAGTTCATTTTTTTCACAGTATTTCGAATTACAAGCTCAGGTTGCATTTCGAAAATTCGTTTTTCGTGTTCTTTATCTTTGATACGCTCAAGTAGAATTTCGAATGCATTTTTACCAACACGACGTTTAGGTTGGTGGATAGTCGTTAGCGGTGGAGAGAAGTATTCCGCAAGCTCGATGTTGTCGTAGCCGATCACTGAAATATCTTCAGGAATTTTGATCCCGTTTTGTTGCAAGCGGCTCATTAGGCCTAGAGCCATTGTGTCGTTAAAACAGAATACCGCCGTCGGGCGCTTGTCCATTGCGGTAATTTTATCTGCAACTAATACGGCCGTATCACATTCAAAGTTACCTTCAAGGATCCAGTCTTCATTTACAGCTAGGTTCGCTTCGCTCATTGCGCGACGGAAACCTGCAATGCGCTCTTGGCAAGCAAGCTTTTCAAAATGACCGCTTAGACAAGCGATATCCGTATGACCATTGTCAATCAGATGTTTGGTTGCAATGTAGCCACCTTCTTCTGAGTTATCCATGATCTTGTCTGCTTGTGAGCTCTCTGGGCCCCAATCCATGACCACTTTAGGAATGTCCGCATGACGGTCAAGCATCTCTTTTAGTTCTTCGGTTAAGTCAGAACACATCACTAGGATGCCATCAACGCGCTTTTCAGCCAGCATACGAATGTAATCGCGTTGTTTTTCGTAAATCCCGCCTGTGTTACATAAAATCAGAGTATAGCCTTGGCGGTAACAGTAGCTCTCAACGCCATCAATCACTTCTGAGAAAAATAGGTTAGTTGATTGAGTTACTAACATGCCAATCGTACGAGTTGAGTTGCATTTTAGGCTGCGTGCAACGGCACTTGGCGCGTAATTCAGCTCGTCAACGGCTTTCATTACTTTTTCTTGCGTTGCTTCTGCAACGAAACGCGTTTTATTGATAACGTGCGAAACTGTCGTAGTGGAAACGCCGGCTAAGCGAGCAACGTCTTTTATCGTGGCCATAAATGGTGTCCTGTATCGAGCTACTGAAATATGTCGTATTGGATGTACCTGATGCTCTAATGGTTTCACACCTAGCAATATTAAAATTGGCGCTAAGTGTCTCGGCAGCGGTTGATCCAAGTGCGACAAAAGGGTACGTAGCAGCATCGGTCGATGAATTTTATCTTTTTTCTATCTGATGAGAAATTGCCATCAACCTGTTAAGAAAACACAAAAACCGCTATATTTCAGCGGTTTACATATAAATCATATTTAATCGTTTGCGCTCACATTTTAGCCCTATGTGGACTGACTAGCAATGTTTTCAGCAAGAGATTTGTGTATTTGAAGTCACATTTTGACTGCTAAATAACCAAGCGTCTTTGCGCTAAGTTAAGGCAAACGAATATTATACCCAAGTTACTTACAATTGGTCACTTTCAGGCATACAGGAAGCCCGATAGGCAGGCTCCCTAAAAATAGGCGGCAATTATTCACCAAGAAGGTAGGCGCTGTCTAGTTTACAAAATGCAACTAATAGTTTCGCGACACTCAAGTAAAATCCAAATTCGTCGAATTTTTTACATTTGTCTGAAAACTGAGGTAACCAAGACATCAATTGTTGCTGGATAAAGTCGTTTTGTTTAACGAAGGCTTCTTCCATGTGTTTTTCTTGTTCAAGCTCGTTTGAGCGGATAATCATGTTCCCGAGAAAGTCGAGCTCAACGGCTAAGTGATCCGCAGGTTCCTTTAGGTTTTCGTCTACTTGAACGCCAAATTCAGCCATCAACTTTTCCATTTCCTCAGCTGGCTTGTCATTCAGTAAACCTGATTCACCAATGTACATGGATGCGTAAGGAAGAGCGCCGTATTTTTCTGTCTTCAAAAACAGTTCACAAAAGTCAGCTGCAAGCTCTAGTTGTGCATCTTCACGATCTTGTAACCGATTCAATGCATCAACTAGGCTATCAACAGCTGGTTTCAGCGACTCATTTTCACCTAAACCTGCGAGAAAACTGCGAATTTCAACACTGTGATAGGCTTCCAATTCTTTCTCTGTTAGTTCTTTTGCGAACAAGCTCGAAAACCACCAGTAAATTTCAGCGCGTTTTTCATTAAAAGCTTTCACTTCTTGCATTTTGGGCTCCTGAATGATGCTTCAAGTCATGCATCACAAAGTCAATTAGGGATATCCCCTAAGTGTAATCAATTAAAATGAATAGCAGTAACTATAATTGTTATGTTTTATGGTCAAAAATGACCGTTTATTAATAGCAATGGGCAAGCTTGTTTTGAATCAATAAAAACGCTAAATCTTGCGTTTTAATGTATCTATGACTAGAAATGTTACTAGTTATGAATAGAATACGTCTTGGATAATAAGAAGACAGAAAAGTGGTGTAAATGAGCTATCACGTATTAGTCGTAGAAGATGATGTTGTAACTCGTAGTAAGCTTGCGGGATATTTCCAAAATGAGGGCTACCAAGTCAGCGAAGCAGAGAGTGGCGCAGAAATGCGTGAAGTTTTGCAAGCGGGCGATGTAGACCTGATCATGCTGGATATTAACCTGCCTGGTGAAGACGGCCTGATGCTTACTCGTGAGTTACGTAGCCAATCGGATATTGGTATCATATTAGTAACAGGACGCACGGATAGCATTGATAAAATCGTAGGCCTAGAAATGGGTGCTGACGATTATGTGACAAAACCTTTTGAACTGAGAGAGCTGTTAGTTCGCGTTAAAAACTTGCTGTGGCGTATTTCAGCGGCGCGCAGTGGCAGCTCGAAAGCGAATGAAACCAGTGAAGAGCACATTGTGCGCTTTGGGGAGTGGACATTCGACATTCAACGTCGCGCACTTAGCCGCAACGGTGAGCCAGTAAAACTAACTAAAGCAGAGTATGAACTTTTGGTGGCATTATCGTCTTATCCTAACCAGGTGTTAAGTCGTGAGCGTATTTTGAACATGATCAGCCATCGAGTGGATGCGCCGAATGACCGCACCATTGATGTTCTTATTCGACGTATGCGCGCAAAAATGGAGTTCGATCCTAAGAACCCACAGATTTTTGTAACGGTACACGGCGAAGGCTATATGTTTGCTGGTGACTAGTTGGAACATAACTAAATCGTAAAAAGAAAAAGGAGAGCTTCGGCTCTCCTTTTTTGTGGCTTCAAGATAATACTAGTTTGCTTCAACCATTGGTGTTTGGCCGACAGTATCACGCAACCTTTGCCAAATACTGCCCAAGTACTCATGCCAATAAAGCTCTGTTTGTTCTAAGTAACGCGCTTTAGGTGAGTATTTATCCCAAGGTTGACTTATCTCGCTAATAGCTAAGAAGTTGGTCGGAGCTGGGATTGGTTTAATGCCTGCTGCGTTGAACTCATACAATGCACGGCTCATGTGGCTTGCAGAGGTGACTAACACAATCTCCTTTTGCTGAACGAATGCAGCCGCTTGACGTGCCTCTTCCCATGTATCCTTTGCATCCTCTAATAAAATGATATCGGATTTCGCGACGCCCAACGCAAGGGCAACGTTCGCCATCATTCGCGCGTGGCTAATTTCAGATCCACCAGCATAGCCGGATAAGATTAATTTCGCGCCTGGATACATTCTTAAAATACGAATGCCCTCAGTTAAGCGCATTAATGCTGCACGGCTTAACTGCGAGGTGGGTGGAATTTCGTCATCGATAACATGACCATTCCCTAAAACCATCACGTAGTCGATGGTGCCAGAAACTGGCAAAAAGGCTTTATGCTCTCGCTCTAACGGCATAAGAAGCTTGGTTGAAACAGGTTGGAAGGCAACAAGAAAAATGCCAACAAAAGAGAATAAAACAACGAAGCAGCCAGTTTTACGTTTTGTAGTAAAACTAATGAGAGCAAGACCCAACAAGCCTATCAGCAGCAATGCCGGAAGGGGCATAAGCATGGCTGACACTACTTTTTTCAGCTCAAACATACATAAATAGTCCGAAAAAACATCAATTGATAATAAAAATGAGGGTATCCCTCTTTATTCCTGCTTTCCTTGTGCCAGAATAGCGGCACAATCCGTTATGATAACTCAGCAGAAGTGACAGAAGACCGCAATTTCGACGATATCGCCCACAAATTTGCAAAAAATATTTACGGCTCCGATAAAGGGGAGATCCGCCAAATCATTGTGTGGGAAGATTTTCTACAGATTCTAAGTGAATTAGATGCTGACCAGCAACCCCTAGAAGTGTTGGACGCTGGTGGTGGTTTGGCACAAATGTCGCAAAAGCTTGCTAAGCTCGGACATCGAATCGCTTTATGTGATCTATCTTCGGAAATGCTGCAGTTGGCTAAGCAGGATATTGAAAAAAACGGTTTGCTTGAGCAGTATCGCCTGATTCATTCGCCTGTCCAATCCATCGGTGAACATATGGATGTACAGGTCGATCTGGTTATGTTCCACGCTGTGATGGAGTGGCTGGTTGATCCTAAGGCCGCACTTGAAACAGTTCTAGAACAAGTAAAACCGGGAGGCATCGCATCAGTCATGTTCTACAACCACCACGGTTTAGTCTATAAAAACGTAGTTTGTGGCAACATTCCTCATATATTAGACGGCATGCCTCACCGAAAAAGATTTAAACTACAGCCGCAAAAAGGCTTAAAACCTGAAGAAGTCTACCAGTGGATAGAAAATTCAGGTTTTAATATTTGTGGCAAATCTGGTATTCGCTCATTTAGTGATTACATAGGCAATATGGAATACATGGGCGATTACGAGTTTGAAGATGTGTTGGCGCTAGAAAAACAACTTTGTCGACAAGAGCCATACCTCTCATTAGGCCGCTACATTCATGTGTGGGCTAAAAAGAACGATAAACAGGAATAACAATGAGTGAGATGACTCTCAATGCTGCAGAGCAACCAATCGATGAGCTGGTTGGCTGGGTTAAGCAGCACGATTTCTCGTTGAACCTGACCACAGAGCGATTGGCATTTTTGATAGCCATTGCCGTACTGAGTAATGAAAGGTTCGATGAAGAACTGGGTGAAGGTGAACTGCATGATGCATTTGCCATCGTCACTCGACTATTTGATGAGACCGGCGAAGCCTCCGCTTTTCGTGCGAACAATGCGATCAACGAGATGGTTAAGCAGCGTCTTATGAGCCGTTTTGTCAGTGAAATTACTGACGGAGCGAGCATTTACCGCTTGTCGCCATTAGCGATAGGAATAACCGACTACTACGTGCGTCATCGTGAGTTCTCAAAACTGCGTCTATCTATCCAGCTATCCATGGTAGCGGATGAAATGGCGAAAGCGATTGAGGCAGCACAAAAAGGTGGCACACCGGGTCACTGGAAGAAAAACGTATACGGTGTTTTAAAATATTCTGTAGGCGAAATTTTCGATCAAATTGACCTCAACCAACGTGTTATGGATGAGCAGCAACAGTCAGTGAAACAACAGATTGCTGACCTGCTTAACAAAGACTGGCGCGAAGCGATCAACAACTGTGAAGCACTTCTGTCAGAAACATCAAGCACGTTGCGTGAACTTCAAGATACGCTGCAAGCCGCCAGTGATGAACTGCAAACTCAGATCCTCGATATTCAAGAAATTGTTTACGGTGACCCTGAGCTGGAGTTTATCGAAGAAGCCTTGTTTGGTCTGCAAATGAAGCTGGACCGAATCACAAGCTGGGGCCAGCAAGCTATCGACCTTTGGATTGGTTACGACCGACACGTGCACAAGTTTATCCGTACTGCAATCGATATGGATAAGAATCGTGCGTTTAGCTCGCGTCTGCGTCAATCTGTCAAAGATTACTTCGATGCGCCTTGGTATCTGACTTATGCAGATGCGGAGAGGCTTTCCGACCTTCGTGATGAGGCCCTAGTACTGCGTGATGACGAGGTCACGGGTCAAGTTCCGATGGACGTAGAATACGAAGAGTTTCAACAAGTCAATGATGAGTTGTCTGAACGAATTGGTGACATGCTAAAAGCGCATAAAGATCAAGGCACACCAATCGATTTGAGTGTGGTACTGCGAGATTACCTTGCACAGCACCCTTACACTCATCATTTTGATTTAGCTCGCATTATCGTCGATCAAGCTGTACGTCTAGGGTATTCAGAATCGGATTACCAAGCGATTCAACCAGACTGGAAAGCAATCAACGAATTTGGGGCAAAGGTACAAGCGAATGTCATCGACCGATACTAATGAATACATGTCAGAGAATCTGGCAAAAGCAATTTCTAACCCTCTGTTCCCAGCGCTAGACAGCATGCTTCGAGCAGGGCGTCATATCTCAAGTGAAGATCTAGACAATCACGCGTTGTTGTCGGATTTCGAACTTGAGCTTTCTTCTTTCTACCAACGCTACAACACCGAATTGGTGAAAGCGCCAGAAGGTTTCTTCTACCTTCGTCCACGTTCAACGTCTCTGATTGGCCGTAGTGTTCTTTCTGAACTGGATATGCTGGTGGGTAAGGTACTGTGTTTCCTTTATCTAAGCCCAGAGCGTCTTGCGCACGAAGGCATCTTTACTAACCAAGAGCTGTACGACGAACTGCTTGCTCTAGCAGATGAAAATAAGCTGATGAAGCTAGTGACGAACCGTGCTACCGGTTCTGACCTTGATAAAGAAAAGCTGTTTGAAAAAGTACGTACGTCACTTCGTCGTCTGCGTCGCCTAGGCATGATCATCAACATCGGTGAAACCGGTAAGTTCAGCATCAGTGAAGCGGTATTCCGCTTTGGTGCCGATGTACGTATTGGCGATGACATGCGTGAAGCGCAACTGCGTCTGATCCGTGATGGTGAAGCAGTAGTGCACACCAAAGAGCCAAGCCAAGGCAGCCTATTGTCTGAAGAAGATCAAGACGACCAAGCCCAAGAAGAAACGACAGAAGAGGGTGAAGCATGAGCATGATTGAACGCGGTAAATACCAATCGCTGACCATGGTCAACTGGAACGGCTTCTTTGCCCGTACGTTTGACATCGATGGTCTGGTCACCACGCTATCAGGTGGTAACGGTGCAGGTAAATCAACCACAATGGCGGCGTTCATCACCGCATTGATTCCTGACCAAACGCTACTGCACTTCCGTAACACCACAGAAGCAGGCAGCAGCCAATCGTCTCGCGACAAAGGTCTGTACGGTAAGCTACAGCCGGGCGCGTGTTATGCGGCGCTTGACGTGGTTAACTCACGTAACCAACGCCTATTGTTCGCAGTAAAACTGCAGCAAGTTGCAGGTCGTGATAAGAAAGTAGACATCAAACCGTTTGTTATCCAAGGTCTTCCAAGCCATGTGAAACCAACAGATATCTTGGTTGAAAGCGTATCTGCGACTCAAGCTCGTGTACGTCAAATCAATGAAGTAAAAGAATCAATCGCAGAATTTGAAGGCGTTCAATTTAAAGCCTTCTCTTCTATCGTGGATTACCACGCACAAATGTTTGAATTCGGTGTGATTCCGAAGAAACTGCGTAACTCTGGTGACCGTTCTAAATTCTACCGCCTGATCGAAGCATCGCTTTACGGTGGTATCTCAAGTGCGATTACCCGTTCGCTACGTGACTACCTTCTGCCACAAAACGGCGGCGTGAAGAAAGCGTTCCAAGATATGGAATCGGCGCTGCGTGAAAACCGCATGACGCTAGAAGCGATCAAAACTACGCAAGCAGACCGTGACTTGTTCAAACACTTGATCACAGAGTCGACTAACTACGTGGCAGCGGACTATATGCGCCATGCTAACGAGCGTCGTAAAAAACTAGAACAGACATTGTCTTTGCGTTCAGAGTTATTTGGTTCTCGCGAGACCTTGATTGAGCAAAACAATCTGCTTAATCGCGTTCAAGAAGAGCTGGAACTGCTGATCGAATCAGAATCTTCTTTAGAGCAAGACTACCAAGCGGCTTCTGATCACTTGCAACTGGTGCAAAACGCGCTGCGTCAGCAAGAGAAGATCGAACGCTACCAAGAAGATCTTGAAGAGCTGAGCGAGCGTCTTGAAGAACAAATGATGGTAGTGGAAGAAGCGCAAGAACGCGTGATGATGGCTGAAGAGCAAGCTACCGTTGCAGAAGAAGAGGTGGATAGCCTTAAGACGCAACTTGCTGATTACCAGCAAGCTCTTGACGTTCAGCAAACTCGCGCCCTTCAATATCAACAAGCAGTTCAAGCGCTGGAGAAAGCGAAGCAGCTACTTGGCGATGACAGCCTAACGGCGGAATCGGCTCAAGCGCTTGTCTCTGAGCTTAAGAGCAAAGAATCAGAACACACCAATGCGTTGCTATCGGTTAAGCACAAACTGGACATGTCCTCTGCAGCGGCAGAGCAGTTTGAAACCGCGCTTAAACTGGTACAAAGCATCGTTGGTCAAGTTGAGCGCAAAGACGCGTCTGAACATGCGAAAACCGCAATTGCGAAAGCGCGTGAGTCACAACAAATTGCACAAAACGAACAACAATGGCGAGCACAACACCGTGATCTCGAACGCAGCCTTAACCAGCAGCGTCAAGCACGTGAACTGGTTGCTGAATACAAAAAGCAATATCACGTTGAACTAACCGATGAGGTTACGTTTGAACAAGAACGTGAACGTCATGCGACGCAAATCGAATCACTAGAGATAGCTCAAGAAGAAGTTCGTGATCAGCGTGGTGAACAGCGCCGTCTAGAGCAAAACGCGGTGGCAGAAATCAGTAAGCTTGAAGCAATAGCACCAGCTTGGATTGCGGCGAACGATGCGCTAGAGAAACTGAGAGAGCAGAGCGGTGAACAGCTTGAGGATCGCCATGCGGTAATGAACCACATGCAAGTTGTCCTTGAACAAGAAAGGGAGCTGTCTTTAGCTAAAGATAAGCTTGCTGAGCGCCGTAGCCAGCTAGACTCTGAGATTGAGCGTCTTGCTTCTCCTGGTGGTTCAAATGACCCTCGCCTGAAAGGTTTGGCAGATACGCTGGGCGGTGTATTGCTGTCTGAGATCTACGATGACATCACGATTGATGACGCGCCTTACTTCAGTGCGATGTACGGTCCGGCTCGTCACGCTATCGTCGTTTCTGACTTGTCAGGCATCGAAGAGAAACTGGTAGAGCTAGACGACTGTCCAGAAGACTTGTACATCATTGAAGGTGACATCGATGCCTTTGATGACAGCTCGTTCGATGCAGAAGAGTTAGAGGGCGCGGTTTGCGTTCGTATGAACGATCGCCAAATGCGTTACTCTCGCTTGCCTGAGATCCCATTGTTTGGCCGTGCGGCACGTGAGCAGCGTCTAGAGTTGCTGCGTAACGAACGAGAAGAAGTGGTAGAGAAACACGCAAAAGCGGCGTTTGATTCTCAGAAAATGCAGCGCTTGTACCAAGCGTTTAACTTATTTGTGTCTAACCACATTCAGGTTGCTTTTGACGCCGATCCAGAACAAGCACTGGCAACTATTCGTGATAAGCGTAACCAAATTGCTCGCGTGCTGGCGGATCTGGATGCGAAAGAGCAACAACAACGTTCTCAGCTTCAAACCAGCAAGCAAGCGTTGTCTTCTCTGGACAAGCTAGCGTCACACATGGTGCTTGTTGAAGATGAGTCATTGCAAGCGCGTTTTGATGAGCTAGAAGAGAAAATCGCTCAGCTTGCAGAGGCGAAGAACTTCTTAAGCAACCATGCAAAAGCCGTCACGCAATTAGAGAATATTGCGTCTGCGCTTGATGCTGACCCAGAGCAATTCGATGCACTAGAAGCAGAATACAAAGCGGCAGACGAGCGGCTACAAGATCTTAAGAAGCAAATCTTTGCACTCTCGGATCTCGTTGAACGTCGTCACTACTTCGCTTACTCAGATTCAGTAGACCTACTGAACAAGAGCAGCGAACTGAGTGAGCAGCTAAAAGCTAAACTGGTTCAAGCTGAACAAATGCGTACTCGCTCTCGTGAAGAGTTGAAGCAATCGCAGGGTCAAATGAACCAATACAACCAAGTATTGGCATCATTGAAGAGTTCACACCAAGCGAAACTGGAAACGGTTCAAGAGTTCAAACAAGAACTTCAAGAGTTTGGTGTTAATGCGGACGAAGGTGCGGAAGAACGTGCAATGCGTCGTCGTGACGAACTGCACGAGCGTCTACACACGTCTCGCAGTCGTAAGAGCGAATACGAGCGCACGATCACCTCTACTGAACTAGAGATGAAAGGCTTGGCGAAACGTCTGAAGAAAGTTCAGAAAGAATACGTTGAGCTACGTACGTTCGTGGTTGCAGCGAAAGCTGGCTGGTGTTCAGTACTTCGTCTGGCGCGTGAGAACGATGTTGAGCGTCGTCTACACAAGCGTGAACTGGCTTATATGTCAGCGGATGAACTGCGTTCAATGTCGGATAAATCATTGGGTGCGCTGCGTCTCGCGGTTGCGAACAATGACGACCTGCGTGATGCGCTGCGTCTATCAGAAGACAATGCACGTCCAGAGCGTAAAGTTCTGTTCTACATCGCGGTTTACCAACATCTTCGCGAGCGCATTCGTCAGGATATCATCCGTACTGATGATCCAGTTGAAGCGATCGAAGAGATGGAAGTTGAGCTAGCGCGTCTAACGGAAGAGCTAACCCAACGTGAAAACCGCTTAGCGATCAGCTCTGAGTCAGTAGCGAGCATCATTAAGAAGACGATTCAGCGTGAGCAAAATCGTATTCGTATGCTGAACCAAGGCCTGTCGAATATTTCGTTCGGTCAGGTGAAGGGCGTACGTCTAAACGTGAAGATCCGCGAAAGTCACGAAGTGCTACTGAACGGCCTAGCGACACAACAAGAGCAGCATAAAGACCTGTTTGAATCGACTCGCTTTACCTTCTCTGAAGCAATGGCGAAACTGTTCCAACGCGTGAACCCACACATCGATATGGGTCAACGTTCACCTCAAGTTCTGGGTGAAGAGCTACTGGATTACCGTAACTACCTAGAGCTAAGTGTAGAAGTAAACCGTGGTACAGATGGTTGGCTACAGGCTGAGTCTGGCGCGCTATCAACAGGTGAAGCGATCGGTACCGGTCAGTCAATCCTTCTTATGGTTGTTCAAAGCTGGGAAGAAGAGTCTCGTCGTCTACGCAGCAAAGACATTGTGCCTTGTCGTCTGCTCTTCTTGGATGAAGCCGCGCGTCTGGATGCGAAATCGATCGCGACATTGTTCGAATTGTGTGACCGTCTGGATATGCAGCTTCTTATCGCGGCGCCTGAAAACATCAGCCCAGAGAAAGGTACGACCTACAAACTGGTGCGTAAGGTGTTTAAAGATCACGAACACGTACACGTGGTTGGCTTGCGTGGTTTTGGTCAAACGGATAAGCCTAAGACTGAAGCACAAGAGATGATTGAAGAGTTTGAATCGTAAACTTCGAATCTAACAAAACGCCCGCAATGAACGCGGGCGTTTTTGTATCTATTTACGAGGTAGGCTTCGAACAACATAAGACAAGCCGAGACTGTAGGACGGCAGTCTCGGCTTATTAGCGGAACTTAATGAGGAAGCGACGTTTATTCCTCTGGAATATCGTCCCTGACTTCGATCATTTCAGCAAGTTCTTCAAGTGCTTGGACAGAAAGCTCAGACAAGCGTTGTAGGTGTTGGTCTAAGCTCTCTTGTTCTTCAAGCTCTGGTTCATCATTATTTGTTTCTTTTATTAGCATTTCCCAACCTCTCAAGTTGAGTAAGGGGAGCTCTCATCATACTCAAAAGGCAAAGTAGAAAAGAAACGATCTATGTTGATTTTGTTAGCTCGATCATTGATTCAACTTATATATGAGAAGGATGTGTTTAATAAGGAGAGCAAGTGCAAGGTTTTTGGATGCGGGAACAAAAACGCCAGTAATCATGACAATTACTGGCGAGTAATAACGAACATTAGGTCGGAGGGTTAGAACAACGGCTTCACACCGAATTGCTCTGCCGCGTAAGCGACGCGTTCAATCGGTTTTGGATACTCAGCAGGTGTGCCAAGGCTCTCTATGTGTTTCAAACGAGGAAGCAAGCCTGCACCATTAGCGATTTGGATTGCCAGACCAGGGCGAGCGTTAAGCTCTAAAACCATAGGCCCTTCATCTTTATCCAGCACCATATCCGTACCCATGTATCCCAAACCTGTCATTTCCCAGGCACTTGACGCAAGCTCCAGCAAGCGCTCCCAATGCGGTACTTGAAGGGTCGAAAGGTCTTTACCTGTATCAGGGTGATGAGTCACTGGATGATCGAACTGCACCGCTCTGACGGCTTTACCTGTCGCGATGTCAATGCCTACTCCTACCGCACCTTGGTGAAGGTTTGCTTTGCCGTCGGAAGCCGCTGTAGAACAGCGCATCATCGCCATAACTGGATAACCTTTAAATACGATGATCCGAACATCTGGTACGCCTTCATAACTGAAGCCATCAAAACAGTCATCAAACTTGATTAAGTTTTCAACCACAGCAACGTCATTTTTACCACCAAGAGAGAAAAGGCCAGCAAGCGCATTACTAATGTGACGCTCGACCTCATCCCTACCAATTGTAGAGCCGGAGGGTTTGGTATATACCCCGTTTTTATGAGACGTAACAACCAGAATGCCTTTACCGCCACTACCTTGTGCAGGTTTGATTACAAAACCAGGCCAGTTCTCAACCATTTTGTGGATAGTCTTAACTTCAGCTTGGTTATGAATGACACCGATCAGGGCAGGAACTGTTGCTCCTGCTGCCTGTGCAATAATTTTGGTCTTTAGCTTGTCATCGACAAGTGGGTATTTAGAACGATCATTGTAACGGCCAATATAGCTGTGGTTACGCTTGTTCATCCCCATAATGCCTTTATGGCGAAGCTTAGACGGCGAAGTAAAACTTTCGAACATCGTTTAGTCCTCCGCTAGTGGTTTGAAGCGTCGTAGCTCAGTGAGGCGGTAACCGGTGTAAGTACCTAGTAATAGAATACCGGCCAGAACAATCAACTGTAGACCAATGAAGTTAAAGGTTAAGTGTTGAATGTATGAGTTCGTCATTGCAAGGTAAACTAATACCGCTGTCAGCAATGAACCACCACCTTGCAGAGCAACTTCCTTCGCACCTTCTTCTTCCCATAGGATTGACATACGTTCAATCGTCCAAGACAAGATGATCATAGGGAAGAAGGTAATTGTTAGGCCTTCTGTTAAGCCCATTTTAAACGCAACAACGGTGAACACCGAGATGATCATAATAACGGTAATAATGACCGCAGATATCCTTGCTACCAGCAATAAGTTCAACCTAGACAAATAGCTTCGAATAATCAGGCCTGTACCTACAATTAGCAAGAAACCGACAATACCCGTTAATAGTTGAGTTTGAACAAAAGCAACGGCAATCAACACAGGCATAAAGGTACCGGATGTTTTCAGGCCGATAATCACACGCAAGAACACAACGATCAGAGCACCAATAGGGATGAGCATGATGGTTTTGAACATCGCTTGCTCTTCCAAAGGTAGGCTATGAATTGAAATATTCAGTAATCCATCTGCTTCTATTTTGTTGTTTGTAGCTTGTTGTGGTGTCATTTCTTGCTTAATCATCGAGAAATGCACTTGGCTATTTTTACCACCAACAAGGTCAAGTAAGGATACGTTTGATTCATCCCACACTAACAAGTTGGGTTTCACTGCTTTTTGTTCGGATTTTGGCGAAAACAGTACCCAATCTTTACCTGACCAAACCTGAACCATTGGTTGAATTGTTTGGCGTCGACGACCATCTTCTAGTTCGATAACACCGACGGTTTTGCTCTGTATACCTGCGGTAAGCAAAATGTTATGCAGTGCATCAGTACGGCTGAAATCGTTCAGTAGTAGCGACGAGTTTTGGCTATCAGGGTCATTAAGCGCTTTGATAAGCTCACGAGTAAACGTCACATTATCGGCTGAGCGACTCATCGCACGTTCGATAAGGGCATTTGCCGCTGCTGCTTGTGGCGCTGAAAGCGTTGGTGGCGTAATGTCTTCCGTTGGCGGTAAAGGAGTGACTTTAGCCTGAGGGTCTACTAAGAACTGGGCTTTGTAGTATATGGTTTGTGGCCCTTGAGCTTGGCGAATTGACCATTCTGCACGACGGCCTGAATCGTCATTGATGTAGGAAACGCCATAACCTGATGAGGAAGCAGATTCACCGATAAGTGTGTAACCACTTTGTGTATGAGGTGCTGCAAGTGACGCTTTTACTTCGTTGCCGTTAGCATTGAACTCAATACGAGCTTCTACATCCCATACCTGGCGAGTTTCGCCTGGCGTCCAAGGCACGCCGTAGTTTTCATGTCTGAAAACACTCAGAGCAATGCCCGCAATCACCAATAAGATGATAGAAAGGTAAAACGGTATTTTTGACGTCATAATCTACCTTATTATTTTTTATCTTCGTCCGTTTGGATATAGGTACGACTTACATCGACAAGTGCTATGTCGCGCATAAATTCTCTACCCAGTAAAATAGGATGGTTCATATGTGAGCGATCTGCCAACGTAAATTGCGCTTTTTCATGAATTTTTCCAACGCGCACCCAAAGTTCTACCACAGCGCGGCGTTCTAACTCTTCACTGGTAACCTGGCGGATTTTGACGTAGCGAATGACAGGAGCTTCGATCCAAGTACTTTTCTCTTCTTCGGATTTACTGGTGTCTGCTAAGTGGAATCGGACCCATTTTTTACCATTTCTTTCGAACTCTTCAATATCAACGGCATTTAAAGACGACGTCGCGGCACCAGTGTCGATACGTGCATCAAAAGTTTGCTTAATCGACTCTACAGTGACCTTTTCGATAGAGCCAAGGACAATATCGTGAGTTGGGGTTGGTTCCACAGGAGCGGGAGATTGGACAATAATCGGCTCTTTCGGTTTTTTTACTTCTGCCATTGCTTCATCGCGAAATGTAAGAAGTTCAACCTGTAGTTTATCGACTTGTTCTTCAAGGCTGTCGATATAGTCCGATTGGTTGCTGAGCTGCAGCTCTAGGTTGGTAATGCGATTATTGACATTCGCTTCTGAATTTTGAATCGCCGCTAACGTTTCTTGGTGGTACTGTTCGCCTTTGGTTAGTGAGCATCCAGATAGTAAGGCGATGGCAACAATCGGGGTCAATCGTAATAACATTGAAAACCTTGGGATTGGATTAAGTTGTTTATTTTTTAGGAGTTTAGCTTATATCGATAAAGCCTCACAAGTAAGAATGTTTCTCTATTACTTATTGTTTGAGGAATAGTGATGAAAAGCCAAAAATCAAGGACATAAAAGCGCATCCTTATTTAGAGCGTGCTTATATTTTGACGTGAAAAATGGATTCAAAAAACAAACTCGCTCATTACGAGGAAAGAGGGTAATGTCTTAACTCGTAAAATGAGTTAAGACAATGTCAGGAATCTCAGCGAATTATGATTTGCGAGCGACAAGAACCGCGCGGCGAGGGGCAGGATAGCCTTCTACAGTTTTGCTTGGGTCGTTCGGATCTAAGTAGTCAGGTAGAGAGTTATGCGTCATCCAATCTGTGGTACGTTGTTCATCTACGGATGTGATGTTTTCATCAACGATACGAACATCTTCAAAACCGACCAATTCTAACCACACTTTTAGGGCTTTTGCTGAAGGGAAGAAATAGACATTACGCATTTGCGCGTAACGAGAAGTCGGGACCAGTACTGCATTCTCATCACCTTCAATCACGAGTGTTTCCAATACGAGTTCACCACCAGATACCAATTGATCTTTTAGTTGCACTAAATGATCGAGAGGCGAGCGGCGATGGTAAAGCACGCCCATGCTGAATACCGTATCGAACGCTTCCAACTTAGGTAGTTGTTCAATGCCCAATGGCAGTAGGTGTGCACGTTGGTCATCGCCCATTAGTTTACGAATTGCTTCGAACTGAATTAGAAACAGGTGAGATGGATCGATACCGACAGTTAAGCGTGCACCTTCGCCTAGCATGCGCCACATGTGGTAGCCGTTACCACAACCTACATCGAGTACGCTGCGATTCTTTAATGGAGAAATATGTGGAAGCACGCGGTCCCATTTCCAATCACTGCGCCACTCAGTATCAATATGGATGCCGTGTACGTGGTATGGGCCTTTGCGCCAAGGATGGAATGTACGAAGTAAGCTTTCTAGCTTTTTAAGTTCTCCTTGAGGCATCGGCTCATTGTTTGAAATCGTGACAGAATCAACAATGTCGATGTTGTCCGGTCTACCCGCTGGGATTTTGTTCAGGGCTTTCAACCAGCGACCAAAGTCACCGTGCTCTGCATTTTGCCAATCCGTTAGCTGTTGCGGAAGCACATTAAGCCAAGGTTGAAGACGAGTGTCTTGGGCAATCAATTGGTAGAAATTTGCAAAGTTAAACATAGTTAGTCAATCGCTGAGTTGATGGGTATAAATTATTAACAAAAGCCGAAATCGGTATGGTTCAGGCTTGGTATGCATGGTCTATTTAATCGCGAACATGGAGCCGAAGTTAAAGCATTGGAACCAAACGTCGTAGCTAGAAAAGCCAATTTTAGCGAAACGCTCTTTATGTTCTTTCTTTGAATCTGGGCGCATTACGTTTTCTATCGCGCTGCGCTTTTGGCTGATTTCTAGTTCGCTATAACCATTCGCACGTTTAAAGTCGTGGTGAAGGTCAATTAACAGTTCGTTCGACACTTCATCTTCAAACACGAACTTTTCAGACAGAATCAAAATACCGCCCGGACGCAGACCCGCGTAGATTTTCTCTAGTAGAGCATAGCGGTCTTCTGGAGAAAGGAACTGCAGTGTGAAGTTCAATACCACAACGGATGCGTTTTCAATTTCGATATTGCGAATGTCTGCTTCTACTACATCCACAGGAGTGTCACTGCGGTAAGCGTTGACGTGAAGTTTACAACGCTCAACCATCGCAGGAGAGTTGTCCACTGCGATGATTTGGCAACCTTCTTGTTTGATATGGCGACGCATAGACAATGTTGCAGCACCCAAAGAACAGCCAAGGTCATAGATGTTTGAGTGAGGTTTTACAAAACGCTCTGCCAGCATACCGATTGCAGAAATGATATTGCTGTAACCCGGTACCGATCGTTGAATCATGTCAGGAAATACTTCCGCTACGCGTTCATCGAACGTGAAATCCCCAATTTTATCGATTGGAGCCGAAAAAATAGTATCTGGATTGCTCTTAGGGTTCATAACTAAGTCTCTGCATACAAGCCGCCTGAAAATGTCAGGCACCAAAAAAGGCGCGTATTTTATGGGAATTTCGCGCCTCTGTCATGTGTTGCGTTAGAACATCTGTAACTGCGAGTTGCCATCGTCAGCAGGGAAAGGTGCTAACTCAGGGAGCGTGATACGCTTTTGTATGTCTTTATATAGGTTTGCGGCCAACTCTGGCGCAATTATATTGTCTGCGGTATGGATCATGACATATGGCTGTTTACCTTCGGCAATCCATTGTGGCAACTTGTTGAGCCATGGTTTAAAAAACTCGTAATTTTGCTGTTCTTCTGGATGACCAATAAAGCGAATCAAAGGGTGTGAAGCGGTAGCAATGGCGTGAACAGGTACTCGTGGTTTTTTCATTTGTGCATCAATAATCGCCTCATTGTCGGGCTTAGCGGCAAAGACTGGGCGGCTATCCATAATAATGCGGTCAATATTATTCTCTACTAACCATTGGTTAAGTGCTCGCTCTTCTTCGCCTTTGGAGAAAAATGCCATATGGCGAACCTCAACACCGAGAGGGAAGTTAGGTGGAAAGCTCGCACAGAACTTTTTCAGCCGATCAAGGTGCTCAGGACCAAATGCGGCTGGCAATTGAATTGTCCATTGGCCCACACGGTAATGCAAAGGCTCCATGACTTTCATGAAGTCTCTCAGTTGTTCGCTGCAACCTCTTAGCATTTGCTCATGAGTGATGGCTTTAGGAAGTTTGAAAGTAAAGCGAAAATCATCGTGGGTTGCGGCTCTCCAGTTTTGCACTGTATTGAGCGTCGGTGTGGCATAAAATGTCGTGTTGCCTTCCACGGTATGAAACACTTGCGCATACCTTTCTAAACGTTCAGCGGGCTTTGTCCCGCTGCCGTAAAAACTTTGTTGCCATTGATTGTGCGACCACATCGTCAATCCAAGTCGAAGAGGTAAGTTATCCATTATTCTTTACTGCTTGCTACTCGTGTGAATACTTTACGAGAGTTTTGCTGAAATAGGTAATTTCACGCTATAATCCTCCCCAATTTTTTCGCTTTGGTGCGCTTTTGAACATTTGTTGTACTAAAAAGCACCAGTGAATGATAAAACACACGTAATTGTATGTTGAGTAGTCGATTTTCGTGGACATTCAGCGTATAACTGAATCTTTACTCTGCTTAGCAATGAGGCTGACAGAGCGTAGTTAACAACATTTGAGAGATTGGGAATTTCATTATGCGTACCCATTACTGTGGTCACCTGAACAAGTCCCTTGCAGGACAAACTGTAGAACTTTGCGGCTGGGTTAACCGTCGTCGTGATTTAGGCGGTCTTATTTTTATTGATATGCGAGATCGCGAAGGTATCGTTCAGGTAGTTGTTGATCCAGATATGGCGGATGCGTATGAAGTGGCGAACACACTTCGTAATGAATTCTGTATCAAACTAACGGGTGAAGTGCGCGTTCGCCCAGAGAGCCAAGCAAACAAAGACATGGCAACAGGTGAAGTCGAGATCCTTGCGAAAGGTCTTGAAATCATCAACCGTTCTGATGTTCTGCCTCTAGACTTCAACCAAAAGAACTCTGAAGAGCAGCGCCTGAAGTATCGTTACCTAGATCTACGTCGTCCAGAAATGAGCGACCGCATCAAGCTACGTGCTAAAGCGTCTAGCTTTGTTCGTCGTTTCCTAGATGACAACGGCTTCCTAGACATCGAAACACCAGTACTAACAAAAGCGACACCAGAAGGCGCTCGTGACTACCTAGTACCTAGCCGTGTTCACAAAGGCAGCTTCTACGCGCTTCCTCAGTCTCCACAGCTATTCAAACAGCTTCTAATGATGTCTGGTTTTGACCGTTACTACCAAATCGTTAAGTGTTTCCGTGATGAAGACTTGCGTGCTGACCGTCAACCAGAATTCACTCAGATCGATATCGAAACGTCATTCATGACGGCTGACCAAGTTCGTGCAACGACTGAGAAAATGGTTCGTGAAATGTGGCAAGAGCTACTAAACGTTGACCTAGGTGAATTCCCAGTAATGCCGTTCAGCGAAGCGATTCGTCGTTTCGGTTCTGACAAGCCAGACCTACGTAACCCACTGGAACTAGTAGACGTTGCTGACCTAGTGAAAGACGTTGAGTTCAAAGTATTCTCAGGTCCAGCAAACGACGAAAAAGGCCGCGTTGCCGTTATTCGCGTTCCAGGTGGCGCTTCTCTGACTCGTAAGCAAATTGATGGCTACGGTGAATTCGTTGGCATCTACGGTGCGAAAGGTCTAGCTTGGATGAAGGTTAATGACCGTGCAGCGGGCATGGAAGGTATCCAATCTCCAGTCGCTAAGTTCCTAAATGAAGACGTGATCAACGGCATTCTAGATCGTACTCAAGCGGAATCTGGTGACATTATCCTATTTGGCGCTGATAAAGCGGGTATCGTTGCAGAAGCAATGGGTGCGCTACGTTTGAAACTAGGTAAAGACCTAGAGCTAACGGATGAGTCTGCATGGGCTCCACTATGGGTTGTTGACTTCCCAATGTTCGAAGAAGATGACGAAGGTAACCTACACGCGATGCACCACCCATTCACATCGCCTCTAGGTGTGACTGCAGAAGAGCTAAAAGCAAACCCAGCTGCGGCAAATTCTAACGCTTACGATATGGTTCTAAATGGCTACGAAGTGGGCGGCGGCTCTGTTCGTATCCACAACGCAGATATGCAAGAAGCCGTATTTGATATTCTAGGTATCACACCTGAAGAGCAACAGCTTAAGTTCGGCTTCCTGCTTGATGCGCTGAAATTCGGTACGCCTCCACATGCTGGTCTTGCATTTGGTCTAGACCGTCTAGTAATGCTGCTATGTGGCACAGAGAACATCCGTGATGTTATCGCGTTCCCTAAAACAACAGCAGCGGCGTGTCTACTAACAGACGCACCAAGTATTGCGAACCCAGCAGCGCTAGAAGAGCTAGCAATCTCAGTAACTGCAGCGAAAGAAAAAGACGCAGAATAAGCGCACAACATTTTAAGAAAACTCCCGCAACTGCGGGAGTTTTTGTTTAAATAAACCCAAGAAACTTCCAAAGCAATTTCCCAAGCAACGCTTTTTAGAACATGTTTTGTTATTAAGCGTCAAAATACATTAAAAGGTGAATTATGGCTGGTCATAGTAAATGGGCGAATATTCGTCACCGTAAAGCAGCGCAAGATGCGAAGCGCGGCAAAATCTTTACTAAATTAATCCGTGAAATCGTTGTTGCGGCAAAAGAGGGGGGCGGTGAGCCAGAAAATAACCCACGTTTGCGAGCAGCAATTGATAAAGCACTGTCTAACAACATGACACGTGACACTGTCAACCGCGCTGTCAGCCGAGGTGCTGGTGGTGAAGGCGACGACAACATGGAAACCGTGATCTATGAAGGTTATGGTCCAGGTGGTACGGCGGTCATGGTCGAATGTATGACGGATAACCGAAATCGTACGGTATCTGGCGTACGCCATGCATTCTCAAAGTCAGGCGGCAATCTGGGGACGGATGGTAGCGTCAACTATCTTTTCGACAAGAAAGGCGTGATTTCATATGGCCCAGGTTTAGATGAGGATGCGGTAATGGAAGTAGCATTAGAAAGTGGTGCTGATGACATTGAAACGGCAGAAGATGGGTCGATTGATGTCTACACGGCCCCAGGCGACTTTGGACTCGTAAAAGATGCTCTTGATGCCGCAGGGTTTGAGGCAGAGAACGCTGAGGTGTCGCTGATCCCATCTACGAAAGCAGATTTGGACGCGGATACTGCGCCAAAACTACTTCGTTTGATTGACGCTTTGGAAGATCTGGACGACGTTCAAGAGGTTTATCACAATGGTGATATCTCTGACGACGTTGCGGCTACGCTAGATTAAACTCAAGGTGTCGGGAGCGGTATTTGCTCCGAAGTTAGCAAGTAATAATAAAAAGACTGAGGCCGAATTAGGCCTCATTTTTAGGAACATTCATGTCAATTATTTTGGGCATTGACCCAGGTTCGCGCATTACCGGCTATGGGGTCATTCGTCAAAATGGACGCCACTTGCAATACCTTGGTAGTGGCTGCATTCGTACTTCAGAAAAAGAACTTCCGGGTCGGCTTAAACAGATTTATGCAGGCGTCACGGAAATCATTACCCAGTTTCAACCGGACGTTTTCGCGATCGAGCAAGTGTTTATGGCCAAAAACGCGGATTCAGCGCTAAAACTTGGCCAAGCTCGTGGCAGTGCAATTGTTGCTGCGGTGAATGCGGAGTTGCCGGTATTTGAATACGCGGCTCGTCTTATTAAGCAAGCTGTCGTCGGCACTGGTGGCGCGGACAAAGCGCAAGTTCAGCATATGGTTCAGCAGATGCTTAAATTGCCCGCCAAGCCTCAAGCGGATGCAGCCGATGCTTTAGGTGTGGCGATTTGTCATGCCAATACTAACAAGACTCTCGTTGCGTTAGCGGGCAAAGCAACCAGTGCCAGAAAAGGGCGCTACCGTTAAAATTAACTGGATGTCTATCCAGTTCTTTATTATCCTGTCGCAAATTCATTTCCAAAGAGTATTTATAGTGATTGGACGTCTTCGTGGCATACTGATTGAAAAACAACCACCTGAAGTATTAATTGAAGTTAATGGCATTGGTTATGAAGTCCAGATGCCAATGAGCTGTTTTTACGAACTGCCAAATGTTGGCGAAGAAGCCATTATTTATACTCACTTTGTTGTCCGTGAGGATGCGCAATTGCTATACGGTTTCAACACAGTAAAAGAACGAGCACTTTTCCGTGAAGTGATCAAAGCCAATGGCGTTGGTCCTAAACTCGGTCTTGGTATTCTCTCTGGTATGACAGCAACGCAATTTGTTACTTGTGTGGAACATGAAGACGTTTCTACGCTGGTTAAGCTTCCAGGCGTTGGCAAGAAAACCGCAGAGCGATTGGTTGTTGAAATGAAAGACCGCTTGAAAGGGTGGGGCGCTGGCGATCTATTTACGCCATTTACGGATGCTGCTCCTGCGGATTCTAGTGCGACATCCAACAACGCGGAAGAAGAAGCAATCAGTGCGCTTCTAGCTCTAGGTTACAAGCCGACTCAAGCATCGAAAGTGGTATCTCAGATCGCTAAACCGGACATGAGCAGTGAGCAAATGATCCGTGAAGCTCTAAAATCAATGGTGTAACGCAAGTTGCACAGTGAACATTTGTTCAAGATAACTCATTCTCTAAGGTTAATGCCAATCGCTTAACGATGTTTTTTGTGTCATTCCAGCGAGCCTGGCGAGACTGGGAATCTAATAGCAGCACGCTGAGCGGTTAATGAAACAATTTGACCATAAATCGCTCGGATAGAAGATCCTGTATCACGCTCCTTCGTCGCTGTACAGGATGACGAGATATAGAAATATGCCACTTGCTGTTAAACGAGCGGCATTATTCTCTCAGGTAACCATTTTTCAAGGTAAAAAGATGATTGAAGCCGATCGTTTAATCGCGCCAGAAAACCCTGCCTTTCGTGATGAAGATGTCATTGATCGTGCTATTCGGCCAAAAAAATTAGCGGATTACCAAGGTCAGGACCATGTCCGTGACCAAATGGAAATCTTCATTAAAGCTGCTCAGTTACGTAGCGAAGCACTTGATCACCTTTTGATTTTTGGTCCCCCAGGTTTGGGTAAAACCACACTTGCGAACATCGTTGCCAATGAAATGGAAGTGAACATTCGCACTACTTCAGGCCCTGTACTTGAGAAAGCAGGCGATTTGGCCGCGCTGTTAACCAACCTCGAAGAAAACGATGTGTTGTTCATCGATGAGATTCACCGCTTGAGTCCGATGGTTGAAGAGGTGCTATATCCGGCGATGGAAGATTATCAACTGGATATTATGATCGGTGAAGGTCCGGCCGCTCGTTCTATTAAGATCGATTTACCACCGTTTACGTTAATTGGTGCGACGACCCGAGCGGGCTCTTTGACGTCACCATTGCGCGACCGCTTTGGTATTACTCAGCGCCTTGAGTTTTATAAGATAAAAGACCTCCAAGATATCGTGCAGCGAAGCGCGGATTGTTTAGGTTTATCAATGGAACCTGAAGGTGCATTGGAAGTGGCAAGACGTGCGCGTGGCACACCACGTATTGCTAACCGTTTGCTACGCCGTGTTCGTGATTATGCGGAAGTAAAAGGCAATGGTCACATTTGTGCCGATGTTGCCGATAAGGCGTTGAATATGCTTGATGTGGACGCCGAAGGCTTCGATTACATGGACCGTAAGCTACTACTCGCGATTATGGAAAAATTTGGTGGTGGTCCGGTCGGGCTCGACAACATGGCAGCGGCGATAGGTGAAGAAAAGGACACTATTGAAGACGTTCTTGAACCTTATCTTATTCAGCAAGGTTATTTACAACGCACTCCGCGTGGAAGAATCGCGACAGATCGTGCGTATTTGCATTTCGGAATTGAAAAATAAGATTCCCTCGCTGGGCCTTTGTTGCCCAGCGCTTCATTAAAGTTGACCAAACTCACATTTTTTGAATTTTTTCTCATACTGGTTTAGTAAGTAAAAAGCATTGATTGTTAACTCGATGTTTGCTTGCAACTGGTTAATTTCTCTCCTGATTACTCTCTCTTAACATCCGTATCCAATACTGGTTGATCTAGATCAATGTGATGGATTTTTGTGCAAATTCCGCGCATAAACATTGATGTATATCAAAGCGCGTTACGGCTATAAACCTTTTGAAACAATCTGTTTTTACAAGTAATATTAGCCCCAGCTATATTAGCTGATGCTTAACAATTAACTAACCAATGAAGCACATTTTTGCAACAATGAGTTGTGATAATTCAACATTTTTCAAGTGTAAATAACACCTGAATATGGATTGCAATATGTAGAGAGTGTCATTCAGCCGACACATAGGAGTTACCATGATTGACGTAGTTGATCTATCGCGGTTGCAGTTTGCACTGACAGCGATGTATCACTTCCTATTCGTACCATTGACCCTTGGTATGGCCTTCCTTCTGGCCATTATGGAATCGATGTACGTAATGACGAACAAGCAAATCTATAAGGACATGACCAAGTTCTGGGGTAAGCTATTCGGTATTAACTTTGCACTTGGTGTGGCGACAGGCCTTACCATGGAGTTCCAGTTTGGTACGAACTGGTCTTACTACTCCCACTATGTAGGTGATATCTTCGGTGCACCGCTAGCGATCGAAGCACTTGTCGCATTCTTCCTGGAGTCAACTTTTGTTGGTCTATTCTTCTTCGGGTGGGATCGTCTATCTAAACGCCAACACTTAGCGGTTACCTGGCTTGTGGCACTAGGCTCTAACTTCTCTGCTCTTTGGATTCTTATCGCAAACGGCTGGATGCAAAACCCAGTAGGCGCAGATTTCAACTTCGAAACCATGCGAATGGAAATGGTGAGCTTCTCTGAGGTTGTACTAAACCCAGTTGCTCAGGTTAAGTTCGTGCATACGGTTGCTTCTGGTTACACTTGTGGCGCAATGTTTATTCTAGGCATCAGTTCATACTACCTATTAAAAGGTCGTGACATTGCGTTTGCTCGTCGTTCGTTTGCTATTGCTGCTTCTTTCGGTATTGCAGCTATCTTATCTACCATCGTTCTTGGTGACGAATCTGGCTACGAGCTTGGTGAAGTTCAAAAAGTGAAACTCGCTGCAATTGAAGCAGAGTGGCACACTGAACCTGCACCTGCCGCATTTACGTTATTTGGTGTTCCTAACCAGGAAACGATGCATACCGATTACGCAATTAAGATCCCTTACGTAATGGGTATTATCGCGACACGCTCTTTTGATGAGCAAGTAACAGGTCTTCGTGATTTACGTGATGAACACGTCGATCGTATTCGTGACGGCATGTACGCTTATGAACTTCTAGAGAAGCTTCGTGCGGGCGACAAGTCAGAAGAAAACATGACTGCGTTTGATGAAGTGAAAGGTGACCTAGGTTACGGTCTACTTCTAAAACGCTACACAGACAATGTTGTTGATGCAACAGAAGAGCAAATCCAAGCTGCTGCGGACGACTCAATCCCAACAGTATGGCCGCTATTCTGGTCATTCCGTATCATGGTTGCTTGTGGCTTCATCATGTTGTTTGTCTTTGGTGCGGCGTTTATCCAAACGTGTCGTCAGAAGATTGAACAGAAACAATGGATTCTAAAAGCTGCACTATTTAGCATTCCACTACCTTGGATTGCAATTGAAGCGGGTTGGTTCGTCGCTGAGTACGGCCGTCAACCTTGGGCTGTAGGTGAAATTTTACCAGTGCATGTTGCAGCTTCTGCACTAACTGCAGGTGAAATCTGGACTTCACTCTTCGCAATTCTGGCGCTATACACGGTATTCCTGATTGCAGAAGTTTACCTAATGTTGAAATTCGCTCGTAAAGGACCAAGTAGCCTGAAAACGGGTCGCTACCACTTCGAGCAAAATGCTGACTCTGTTGAAGACAAAGTTAGTCGCCAAGTAGAAGCGTAAGGTAAGGAGATAACAAGATGTTTGATTACGAAATCTTGCGACTCATCTGGTGGGTACTAATCGGTGTTCTACTAGTTGGTTTTGCAGTAACAGACGGCTTCGATATGGGTGTAGGCGCGCTTGTACCTATCATCGGTAAAAACGACACGCAACGCCGTGTCATGATTAACTCAATTGCTCCTCACTGGGATGGTAACCAAGTTTGGCTTATCACTGCTGGTGGTGCACTGTTCGCTGCTTGGCCTTTGGTTTACGCAACGTCATTTTCAGGCTTCTACTTAGCGATGATTTTGACACTAGCAGCGCTATGGCTTCGTCCTCTGGGCCTAGACTACCGCTCTAAAATCGAAGATCCAAAATGGCGCAATACCTGGGATATCTGTATCTCAATCAGTGGTTTTGTTCCGCCAATCATCTTTGGTGTAGCGTTTGGTAACCTTCTACAAGGTGTACCATTCCAATTGAGTGAGTTCTTGATGCCAACATACCATGGCTCATTCTTTGGTCTACTAAACCCATTTGCACTGTTGTGTGGTCTAGTAAGCTTGTTCATGATTTTGATGCAAGGTTCTACTTGGCTACAAATGAAAACAACAGGCGAAGTGCATGTGCGTGCGCGCAACGTTGCTCAGTTGGCTGGTTTACTGACGGTTGCTGCGTTTGTAGCGGCTGGTTTCTGGATCCAAAATATCGATGGCTACGTCATTGTTGGCGGTATCGACACTAACGCTGCTTCTAACCCTCTAAACAAAGAGGTTATCCGTGAAGCTGGTGCGTGGATGAAGAACTTTGAAAACTACCCACTACTATGGGCTGCTCCTGTATTAGGTGTTGCAATGCCGCTTCTCGCTGTATTGGCATCTCGTCTTGAAAAATGTGCGATTTCGTTCATTACTTCAAGCTTGGGTGTTGCTGGTGTTATCTTTACTGCAGGTTTTGCGATGTTCCCATTCATCATGCCTTCAGACTTAATGCCAAGCCACAGCTTAACAATGTGGGATGCAACGTCATCTGAGCTGACTCTGAACCTAATGACAGGCGTTGCGTTTGTTATGGTGCCAATCATCCTTGGTTACACATCTTGGACTTACTACAAGATGTTTGGTCGCCTTGATGACCAGTACATTGAAGACAACAAAAACTCACTTTACTAAGGAGCATTTACTATGTGGTATTTCGCATGGATTCTAGGTGTACTACTTGCTTGTGCATTCGGTATCATCAACGCTCTTTGGCTAGAGCACTCAGAAATGATGGATAAAGACAGTGAGTAACCTCGCTGATAAGGTAGCGAAACTTCACGCACCAATGGATAAGACTCTGCTACGAGTCTTATCTCTCATCCTTGGCTTTATGCACGTAGGATTGGTGATGTGGGACCCTGAAGCTTACCATCAAGCAATTGGTGGTTTTAACTCAATCGTCGCACCAGCACTGATTTGGTCTGTATGTTCAAGCATGGTGTATGGGGTGGGCTTCAAGCCAAGAAACTGGTACTGGCAAGTTTTGTTTAGTCCTTATTTCTCGTTAGCTATCTTAATTTATCTAACGGCACTTTATTTCATTTAGGCTGAAATATGCTGTAATAAAGTCGGTTACTAAATCATCGAATAAAAGCTAGGTATCTCGCCTAGCTTTTATTTTTTCTACAAATTTCAAAAATATTTCCTTAGCTCGGTACCAATTGCTGTCGCTTCAGTTATAGTAATTACTTTAAAGAATTGAATATATTGGTACTCCCTTGCAAGGCACATCAAATCTCTTTCACTGGCCGATCACCGTGTACTATGAAGACACTGATGCGGGCGGTGTTGTATATCATTCTAATTATCTAAAATTCTTTGAGCGCGCACGGACAGAGATGTTACGTGCTAAAGGCATTTCTCAACATGTGTTACTGGAACAAAATATCGGCTTTGTTGTCCGACACATGGATATCGATTTCAACCAAGGGGCTAGGCTGGACGAGCATCTGACAGTCGTAACCCGAGTGTCAGAAATAAAACGTGCTTCTCTGCAATTCTGTCAAGAGTTGGTCAATGTTCAAGGCAAGATATTGTGCAAGGCCTCGGTTAAGGTAGCATGTATCGATAATAAGAAAATGAAACCAATAGCTATTCCAACCTTTATAAATTCGGAGCTAACAAATAGTGACTGCTGATATTTCCATTTTAGATCTCTTTCTTCAGGCCAGTCTGTTGGTAAAGCTTGTGATGCTGACGTTGCTTGGCATGTCAATTGTGTCATGGGCAATGATCATCAAGCGCAGCAAAGTGCTTTCTCAAGCATCAAAAAATGCAGAGCAGTTTGAAGACAAATTTTGGTCGGGTACTGATCTTTCTCAGCTTTACCAAAAAGTAAAAGCGCGTAAAGACGAAATTGAAGGCACAGAAGAAATCTTCTACGCAGGTTTTACAGAGTTTGCTCGCCTACGTAAGAGCAACGCAAATTCACCAGCTTACATCATGGAAGGCACTGGCCGCGCAATGCGCGTTGCTGTTTCTCGTGAAGTAGATGAGCTAGAAACAAGCTTACCGTTTTTGGCAACAGTCGGTTCTATAAGCCCTTATATCGGCCTATTTGGTACCGTTTGGGGCATCATGCACGCCTTTATTGCGCTGGGTGAAGTAAAGCAAGCTACGTTGTCTATGGTTGCACCGGGTATCGCCGAGGCACTTATCGCGACAGCGATGGGGCTATTTGCGGCTATTCCGGCAGTAATGGCGTACAACCGCCTAAGCAATAAAGTGAGTAAACTAGAGCACACTTACGCAACATTTTCTGAAGAATTCCACAGCATCCTTCATCGTCAAGCGATGGCTGGCCGAGACAGCGCGGATAAGGAATAAAGCATGGCGGGTTATCAACCTAAAAAGCGAAAAATGACAGCGGAGATCAACGTTGTTCCGTATATCGACGTAATGCTCGTACTGTTGATCATTTTTATGGCGACCGCTCCATTTGTGACTCAAGGCGTCGACGTTGATCTTCCGAAAACATCGACCGCAGAATCTATGCAAGACCTTGCTGGCGAGACTGACAGTAGCTTTATTATCATCGAAATTGATAGCGAGGGTAATTTAGGCCTAAGCGTAAATGATGAAGAAGTTCAGCGAGGTTTGTCGTTGCAAGATGTTATTGTGCGAGTGAAAGCGGAGCGAGAGGTTAAGCCAGATTCACCAGTTGCGGTAGGTGGCGACGCGGCAACACCATATGCCGATGTTGTTCTATTGCTAGATGAACTAAGTCGAGCTGGTATCCCTAAGGTAGGTCTAATGACCGATATCAGGGAATAGACATCAATTATCTATGAAAGATCACAATAAGAAACCCAACCAATACGCCAAACCGATAGCAATATCGGTTGGTTTGCATGCAATTCTAGTTGCAGCCCTGCTTTGGGGGACGGACTTCAACATGTCTAAACCAGAGCCTACAGGGCAAATGGTTCAAGCTGTTGTCATCGATCCAAAACTTGTGCAGCAACAAGCGAAAGAAATTCGCCAGCAACGCGAAAAGGCAGCGAAAAAAGAACAAGAGCGTCTTGATAAACTGAGACGCGAAGCAGAGCAGCTAGAAAAAAACCGCAAAGCTGAAGAAGAGCAAATTCGCAAGTTGAAAGAGCAGCAAGCGAAAGATGCTCAAGCGGCGCGAGAAGCAGAAGCTGCACGTAAGAAAAAAGAGCAAGAGCGCAAGCAGGAAGAAGAACGTGTTCGCAAAGAAAAAGAGCGAGCTGCTAAGCTAGAAAAAGAGCGCAAGGAAAAAGAAGAAGCCGTGCGTAAAGCTGAGCAGGAGCGTTTAGCAAAAGAAGCGGCTATAGCAAAAGCTGAGCAAGAACGTTTGGCTCGTGAAAAAGCAGCAAAAGAAGCGGAAGAAAAAGCACGTCGTGAGCGTGAAGCTGCTGAAAAAGCTGAACAAGAGCGCATTGCAAAAGAGAAAGCGGCAAAAGAGGCAGCGGAGCGAGAGCGTAAAGCGAGAGAAGCAGCTGAGCGTGCCGAGCGTGAGCGTAAAGCTCAAGAAGCCGCGTTAGATGATATTTTTGCGGGTCTCGAGGATGAGGTCAGTAAAAACAGTGCTGCGCGCAATCAATTTATTGACGACGAACTTTCTCGTATGTCATCCATCTATACTCAAAATATTCAGCAAAAGCTGATTAAGGATGACTACTTGCTGGGAAAGGAGTGTAGGGTAAACATCAAATTGATTCCGACAGGAACTGATATGATGGTCTCTGGTGTTACCGTTTTGAGTGGCGATACTCGAGTATGTGCTGCGGCGAAGCGAGCAATAGCTCAGGTAGGGACGTTCCCTAAATCTTCAGAATCAGCGGTCAATGAAAGACTAAAAGACATCAACATAACTGTTGCTTTGGACTAAAAGGAATAAGACGTGATTAGACGCCTTTTACTAGGAATGTTTGTACTGTTTAGCAGTATGACAAATGTGGCGAATGCCGCATTAGAGTTGGTCATTACCGATGGTATTGATTCAGCACGACCAATTGCTGTTGTTCCGTTTAAGTGGGAGGGCACACAAGCGCTTCCAACGGATGTTTCTGCTGTTATCGCCTCGGATTTACAACGTAGTGGTAAATTCAGCCCAGTTCCAACGAGCAAAATGCCACAAACACCGTTCAGTGAATCAGAAGTTAATTTTGATGCTTGGACCAATTTAGGTGTGGATGCGCTATTGACTGGTTCAATCAAGCAAAACGACCAAGGTGACTACGTTATCAACTATCAACTTGTTGATATTGTGCGTGGTCAGTTAACAGGTGGGAAGAGTAAGGCGCTTGGTAGTGACGGTGAATTGGTTCTGTCAAAAGATCATGTGCTGTTCAATAAAGTAGCCACTGTTCAAGGGCCTCGTATGCGTGAGTACGCTCACCGTATCTCTGATTTGGTGTATGAACAGTTAACTGGCGACCGTGGCGCTTTCATGACTCGTATCGCATATGTGGTAGTGAACGATAAAGACCGTTTCCCTTACCAACTTCGAGTCGCTGATTACGATGGCTACAATGAGCGTCTGGTTTTACGTTCTAAGCAACCATTAATGTCACCAGCGTGGTCACCAGATGGTAAAAAGCTTGCGTATGTTAGCTTCCAAAATGGCCAAGCAGAAATCTTCATCATGAACATCTACACCGGTGAACGTGAGAAAATTACTTCATACCCACGTCACAATGGTGCGCCAAGATTTTCGCCAGATGGCAATAAGTTAGCGATTGTTCTTTCTAAAACAGGCTCGCTTCATGTTTATACGTTTGACCTTAACACTCGTAAGCTGACGCAAATTACGCGTGGCAGATCAAATAATACGGAACCGTTCTGGCATCCGGATGGAAAATCGTTGATTTTCACATCGGATAGGGGTGGTAAACCACAGATTTATCAAGTAAATTTGGGCAGCGGTTCTATTGACCGTTTGACTTGGCAAGGCAGCCAAAATTTGGGTGGTCAGATTACTCCTGATGGGCGATTCCTAGTTATGGTGAACCGCAGCAACGCAGGATTTAATTTGGCGAAACAAGATTTGGAAACTGGTGCTCTTCAAGTCTTAACTAAGACCTTGCTTGATGAGTCTCCTAGTATTGCCCCAAACGGTGGCATGGTTGTGTATAGCTCGATTTACAACAAGAAAAACGTACTATCGATGGTGTCAATTGATGGTCGATTCAAAGCTAGATTACCGGCAACAAATGGGCGTGTTCGAGCGCCTGCATGGTCACCGTTTTTGTAGTAATAAGTTTGATTAATAAAGGAAAATAAGATGCAACTGAACAAGGTTCTAAAAGGGCTACTAATCGCGCTTCCTGTAATGGCTGTTACAGCGTGTAGTTCAAGCGACGACGCTGCTTCTAACACTGGTGCAGCAACAAACAACAATGGCGCAGTTGAAACAACAGTAGCTACGCCAATTGATCAAAGCGGTCAGTTGACAGAGCAAGAGCTAAAAGAGCAAGCGCTACGTGAAACTCAAACAATCTACTTTGCTTTTGACAACTCAACAATTGCAGCAGATTACGAAGAGATGCTAGCGGCTCACGCTTCTTACCTAAGCAAGAACCCAGCACTTAACGTAACTATCGAAGGTCACGCTGATGAGCGCGGTACACCTGAGTACAACATTGCTCTAGGTGAGCGTCGTGCACAAGCAGTAGCGAACTACCTACAAGCACTAGGTGTTCAAGCTGACCAAATCTCAATCGTTAGCTACGGTGAAGAGAAGCCACTTCTTCTAGGTCAATCAGATGAAGTTTACGCTAAGAACCGTCGCGCGGTTCTAGTATACTAATTCGAGGTAATCCTCATGTTCAGTAACACTAAGCGCGCTGTTGCGCTTACGTTACTGGCAAGTGCAGCGAACTTTGCGTTCGCTGCACCAGCTCCAGTATCCGATCTCAACAGCACATCATCCGTCTCTAAGAGCCGTTCATCTGAAACGGAAGTAGAGCGTCTAGAACGTTTGCTACAAAATCGCAATCGCGTTCAGCTCCAAATGCAACAGCAAATTGACCAAATGTCACAAGAGATCAGTGAATTGCGTGGTCAATTAGAGCGAAATAGCTACGAAATGAAACAAATGTTGCAACGTCAACGTGAGTTGTTTGTCGAGCTGGATCGTGTTCGTGGAGAGATAAAATCCACACCTGCACAAGAAGCACAACCTGTGAAAACAGGTGGCCAGTACACTCCAAATGTTGATGAGCAAACGGCATATCAGAATGCAGTTGACCTCATTCTCAAAAAGCGTGATTACACTGGTGCAATTGCAGCGTTCCAGCAGTTCCAGAAAGATTATCCTGATTCTACATATTCAGCGAATTCTCACTACTGGTTAGGTCAGTTGTACTTCGCTAAAAAGCAGGATGAGGATGCAGTGAAAAGTTTTGCCGCTGTTGTGTCTTATAAAGACTCCAATAAGCGAGCCGATGCGTTGCTTAAGTTAGGCGAAATCGCTGAGCGTAATAACAATGCAGCTCAAGCGAAAAAGTACTACCAACAAGTGGTTGATGAATACCCAGGTAGTGCATCTGCAAAACTTGCCAGCTCTAAGCTGTAAGACGTTATGTTTTGAAAAGGAAGCCTCGGCTTCCTTTTTCTTTTCCATTTTCTGTTGGTGCAGAACGGCTAAGTCGATAGCAATGATGCAGAGCCTCTGACCTTGTGTTGCACCGAATTTCGCTACTCGGAAATGCTACCTGTAACAAAGATATACGGCTAGACCGCTAGAAATCCCCGCGACAAGTTGGTTTTTGAAAATTAACGAGGTTACAATACTCGGATTAAAGGAAGTTGCGTAGAGCAAGAGCAATGAGCCATATATTAGATAAAATCGACACTGTTTACCCATTCCCACCGAAACCAGTTCCATTAAGCGAAGAAGAAAAAGCATCTTACATTGAGCGTATTAAAAAGTTACTCAAAGAAAAAGATGCGGTACTTATCGCGCACTACTATACCGACCCTGAGATTCAAGCCCTAGCTGAAGACACTGGCGGGTTTGTTGGTGACTCGTTGGAAATGGCGAAGTTTGGTAATCGTCACCCTGCAAGTACATTGATTATTGGTGGTGTTCGCTTTATGGGCGAGTCGGCCAAAATTCTGACACCAGAAAAGCGCATTCTAATGCCAACGTTGGAAGCGGAATGTTCGCTCGACCTTGGCTGTCCTGCGGATAAGTTCAGCGAGTTTTGTGATGCTCACCCTGATCATACGGTTGTAGTTTACGCAAACACCTCAGCAGCGGTTAAAGCCCGTGCCGACTGGGTCGTTACATCGAGTATTGCGCTTGAAATCGTGGAACACTTAGACGCTGAAGATAAGCCAATTATTTGGGGACCAGACCGTCACCTAGGATCGTACATCGCTAACAAAACTGGCGCAGATATGCTGCTTTGGCAGGGTGAGTGTGTGGTTCATGATGAGTTCTCTGCTGATGCGTTACGAAAAATGAAGAGCGTGTATCCAGATGCGGCTATTTTGGTTCACCCTGAGTCACCAGCAAGCGTCGTAGAACTTGCCGATGCCGTTGGATCAACGAGTCAGCTGATCAAAGCAGCGAAAGAGCTTCCTCACAAACAAATGATCGTTGCGACAGACAAAGGTATTTTCTTTAAAATGCAGCAACTAGTGCCAGAAAAAGAACTTATCGAAGCACCAACCGCAGGTGCAGGCGCAACATGCCGCAGCTGTGCACACTGTCCTTGGATGGCAATGAACGGTTTGAAAGCAATTGAGAAAGCGCTTAGTGAAGGTGGTAAAGAGCACGAGATTTTTGTTGACGAAGAACTGCGTGTTAAATCCCTTATACCGCTTAACCGCATGCTAGATTTTGCTGAGCAGCTAAATATGCAAGTGAAAGGTAATGCTTAAAAAGTAGGCGTAATTGAAAGTAAATCTCAAAAACCAGTCGAATATGGCTGGTTTTTTTGTGTCTTACTATCAATGAGTTACTATTGATGCAATCAATGAATATCGAGGTCATAAATTTATGGCGGTGTGGTTAGTAGTTAAAAAGTGGCTTAGTTCACACCTTTTTAAATTGAGCAACCGAAGCCTTCTCATCTTTAGTGGCTTATATGTGAGCCTTTCATGGTGGCTGCTGGTTCTCGCTGGTGAAACAGCATTAACAGACAGTTTCGCTAACTTTATCTATTACCTCATGGTTACGGCGAGTACGGTGGGTTATGGCGACCATTCTCCAGTAACAGATTTGGGTAAATGGGTTGTCGTACTATTTGTAATCCCCGGCGGTTTGAGCTTATTCGCCGCATTATTGGGGCGTGTCGCTGGAGCCGCGATGGACTATTGGCGAGCGGGTATTTTAGGAAAACGGAGAGTAAGAGTGGAAAACCATATTGTATTGTTGGGCTGGAATGGATCGAGGACGATGCACCTTATTCGCATGTTACAACATGAAGAAGAGGGAAAGCGTCCGATTGTTTTATGCAGCCGTTCAGAAATAGAGAACCCGTTACCTGGCGAAATCAGTTTTATCAAAGTGACCAGTTATACCGATTCGCAAGAAATGAAAAACGCCAATATTGCCGAAGCCGCTTGCATTATTGTGGATAATCTCTCGGACGACATTACCTTGTCAGCCGCTCTATACTGCGCATCTGTAAACCCTTCCGCTCATTTGGTCGCTTACTTTAAAGATGAAGCGCTAGGCCGACTTCTAAGTCAGCATTGCCCGAAAGCGGAATGCATACCTGCTGTTGGCGCAGAAATGTTGGCAAAAGCGGCGGTTGACCCGGGCTCAAGTGCGCTTCATCAGGAGCTTTTGGCTTCAACACGAGGTATGACGCAATACTCAGTTATTTATCCCGAGGGTCAGTCTGCCACCACTATTGAGAATCTCTTCGTTTTTCTCAAAAGACGCCATCATGCCACGCTGATTGCTTTTGATATTGGCGATGGTATTCAACTCAACCCAGATTTAGATGCTGAAGTACCCGCGAGTACCAAGCTGTTTTACATTGCAGATGAACGTATTGAAGATTTTGCCTGGAAAGAAATGAACAAGGAACAATAATGCACATGATTGCCGGCCTGTTAGCAGGCTTCCCAAACTTTTTACTCTATTTCTCTGTTTCTATTATTTTTGTATTGGCGTTTAAGTTCATCTACGTCAAGTTGACGCCATACGATGAGTGGCATCTGATCAAAGAAAAACAAAATACAGCAGCAGCGATTGCGCTAAGTGGGGCCTTCCTTGGTTATTGTCTCGCGATTTCGGGGGCGGCAAAAAACTCGGTCAATATCGTCGATTTTATGGTGTGGGGCGTTGTTGCAATGCTTGCTCAAATTATCGCATTTGCAATTGTACGCTTTATTTTACTTCCGAAAGTGGCAGAGCGTATCGAAAAAGATGAACTGCCAGCCGGTATTGTATTAGCCGCAGTTTCTGTTTCGGTCGGCGTATTGAATGCCGCTTGCATGACTTACTAGGAGGAACGATGAAGCGGAGTTCTAACGTTAAACGTTCTTCCATGGACAAAAGCTTAAAGCTTGGGAAAATTCTTCCCTTTGCTGCCTTTGGTGGTATTTTCTTCTTTGCTACGTACGAGTCAAAAACAGAAGGGTACATTTTTTCTGATGCTGATGAGTGTAAATCTAACTCGCCTGAGTTTAGTGAACAGTGTGACATTGCATACCAAGAAGCTTTAGCTCGTGCCGAACAAAATGCCCCTCGCTACCGCAGCGAGTTCGAATGCGAGAATGATTTCTACGAGGATGATTGTTACTACAGTTCCAGTTCCCGAGCTTATGTACCTAACTTTGGCGGTTTTTTTTACAGTCGCTCATTAAGCGGGTTGAAAGGTTATAACAAGAGCTATTACTCAGAGCCGATGTACCGTTATAAATCCAAATTCTATAATGGAGCAGGGCAATTCTTTGGCTCCTACCGAAATCAGCCGACCAAAGTTGCGACGAATAGCCTTAATAAACGTGGTGGCGGCACCATTGGCAGGGCGATGTCTCGAGGCGGGTTTGGTAAAGCGGTGTCGGTCAGTCGAGGCGGTTAAAAAGCACTATGTTTCGACGAGAAATACAAGAGCGCGAAAACTGGCGTGAATTAGCACGCCAGTTTGGTTTTGGTTTCCATACCATGTATGACCAACCGTATTGGGATGAGAGTGCTTACTATCAATTCACGCTGGAGCAAATTGAGCGCGATATAGAAGCGCCCACTGAAGAGCTGCATCAGATGTGCCTGGCTATTGTGGATGAAGTCGTTCGGAGTGAGCGGTTGCTGACGCAATGTGCGATCCCTGAATCTATGTGGGAGCAGGTCGCTTCTTCATGGAGACGAAGCGAACCTTCGCTTTATTCGCGGCTGGATTTCGCGTACAACGGGACCTCGCCAGCAAAATTACTGGAAAACAATGCGGATACGCCAACCAGCTTGTTTGAAACTGGCTTTTGGCAGTGGGTGTGGCTAGAAGATGTTGTAAATAAAGGTCGAGTTCACCAGAGCGCGGATCAATTCAATATTCTTCAAGACTTTTTGATCGAGCGCTTTGCCGAAATAGCAAAATACCAACCAGGACAAACACTTCACTTTAGCTGCTGCAAGTACACTGAAGAAGATAAAGGGACTGTCCAGTATTTAGAGGATTGCGCGCGAGAGGCAGGGTTAGCAACGGCATTCGTGCATGTCGAAGATATTGGAGTGACGGAAGATGGTCTGTTTGTGGATGCTGACGACAGAGCGATTCGTTGGATGTTTAAGCTTTACCCTTGGGAGTTTATGTTTGAAGAGGAATATGCGAAGTACTTAGCGACTGCGAACGTAAACTGGTTAGAACCGATGTGGAAGTCGATTCTATCCAATAAAGCACTTTTACCGTTATTGTGGGAGCGCTTTCCTAATCACCCGAACCTTTTGCCCGCTTATTTTGCTAACGATTCAAAAGCGAACACTATGAGAGATTATGTCATCAAGCCACTATTTTCTCGAGAGGGCGCGAACATCGAGATCGTCATCGATGGAAAACGTTTTGTTAAAACGTCAGGGCCTTATGAATCTAAATTCAATATCGTCCAGCAATACCATCCACTACCTAAGTTTGGGCACAACCATACGTTAATTGGCAGTTGGTTGGTCAATGATAGAGCTGCCGGTATTTCGATTAGGGAAGACAGTAGCTTAGTGACTCAAGATATGGCGCGGTATATTCCACATGTAATTTTAACATGATCAAAAAAGCTCTCCATTTGGAGAGCTTTTTGTCTATTCAGCCGTTCAATCTTGATGGTCGACAGCGTTGCGTCTATTGTTCTTCAGCTAATGCAACACCGCGCTGGGTAAGACCACATAACATCACTGGCATTGCATTGAAGATCTCTTCAAACTGCTCTAAGCCTTCCATACCTTGTTCGGCCAATGTTTCAATGGTTGTTTCTGGGTCGTAAAGCATAGTAAGAGAAAGTAAAACACCACCGAGTAGGGCATTATCTTCGCTATCCTCAGGCATCAACGTTTCCCAGTCATCACGCGCAAGTTGCCAGCCTTGTAATACACCTTCACAGAAATCGCGAGCCTGACTTGTTACAATGTCTTGCTCATCTAGCGCGCACCCTGCAGGCCACTGCCAAGTGCCTTCTAGGAGAGCGGGACGAGTTTGGTTCCACATTTGTACAATCTCGTCAATGTACTGCTCTAGTTGTTCACCGTCAGTAAATGGCGCTGTTTCTTCTCCACCCCATAAGAATGGCAACCACTCTTGAGGCATTAATACGTTTGGCGCTGCAGCCATCGCTGTTACAAAGCCTTGAGTTTTTGCTAGGTTTAGTAGTTTACCGTCAAGTTCTGGGAGAGAAAGAATGTCTTGTAGTTTCAAAATAGAATACCATTTGTTAATGGGCTGGTTGATTGCGCTCATCTTACCAATCAATTAGTGATAAATCGATATTAGGGAATGATTCACACATCTATGGAAATTCGCTCATCACTTAGAAAAAAAAGCATTCTCGCCCTAACACTTTACCTGTGCTTCTTTATCGCCACTATCGGTTCTGTCGCCTATTTGGTTGTTGAGCCACCGGTTAGACAAAAGCTAGAGCAAAACCTAGAGTTACGTACCCAACTCCTGGCTCTTGAGATAAAAGAGCCCCTCCTCAGTTCTACAGGTGTATTGAGCAGCTTAGTAGGGCTAGCCCAAGGGACTGAAAATATTCAATCTCTCAACACAATAATTCCACATATACTTCAATTGAGTGACAAGATGCTTGTTAGTGGTGGCGTATGGCCTAAACCCGAACTAAAAGCAGAACAATGGAGATATAAAAGTCTATTCTTCAATAAAAACAGTGATAGTGGTATTGACCAAATTCACTCCTACAATAACCCCGAATCTGGCGGTTATGATAATGAAGCCTGGTATGTCGCTGCCGCCGATGCTCCGGTAGGTTCTGTTAGTTGGTCTACGGTTTACATCGATACCTTTACTCAGGTCCAGATGATTACCGCGTCTTCTCCGTACTACCAAAACGGTCGATTCGCTGGAGTTGTAACGGTAGACCTATCACTTGATGCACTTTTTCAGTTTATTCGAGAGCACACGAACCAGCATTCTTTGGGGGTAGTGGTTCGCGATGCTGACTCAAACGTGATTATTGAACACAACTTTCAACTGACGGACGAAATTTATGTCAGCGAGCTTGATTTCGGAGAGTTCGATTGGCGCATGGAAGTTGTCAACGCAAAAGCTAAAGTCGCCGATCAAGTGTTTGAACAAGTGATGAGCGTTGAGGGGAGGATCATTCCATTTTTGCTCTTGTGTGTCTTGGTCGGTTACTACTTACTGAATCGCTATATTGTTGAACCAATTGTTCGCATTGCCGCTAAGATTGATGACTCGAAAACTGGTGGGATCATAGATATTGACTACGATAGCGATGACGAAATCGGACAGCTTATCGAGAAGTTCAATGAAAAGACGATCTATTTAGAGCAGGAGAGAATAAAAGCTCAGGCTTCGACAAACGCTAAAACGGCATTCTTAGCCACATTGTCCCACGAGATTCGCACACCAATGAACGGTGTACTAGGAACTGCCCAGATACTGTTAAAAACACCACTTACCGATGAGCAGCGTAAGCACCTGAGAACACTTTATGATTCAGGTGATCACATGATGACATTACTCAATGAGATTTTAGATTACTCAAAAATTGAACAAGGGCATGTTGAGTTTGAAAATAAGCCTTTCCCAATTGAGTCGATTATCGGCAGTATCAAGAGTGTTTATCAAACTCTATGTGCAGAAAAAGGTCTTCGCTTTAGAGTCGTCTCGCATTTACCAACGGGTCGTTGGTACAACAATGACAAAGCCCGTTTGCGTCAAGTACTGTTCAATCTACTCAATAACGCTGTTAAGTTCACCGATCGTGGCATCGTAGAGGTAGAGCTAGCCGAGAAATCGAGTAAGGCAGGCACCAAGCTGATACTAAAGGTAAAAGATACAGGAATTGGTATTTCAAAAGAGGCACAAAAACGCATTTTTCGTCCTTTTGAGCAAGCGGAGTCATCAACGACTAGACGGTTTGGTGGTACAGGGCTTGGTTTAGCAATAGTCAAAGAAATCGCGGAACATATGGGTGGGCAAGTGGTTGTAGAGAGTCAGGAGGACGCTGGAACGACTTTTACTGTCGAAATTGCCCTTACACCTTGCAAGCCGGGTAAAGTAGAGTCAATCAATACACATAAATTGAACTGTAAAGGGTTGAAAGCACTCATTGTTGAAGACAACCGAACAAATGCGATCATTATGGAAACTTTCCTCCGAGCCAAGGGCTTTGAGTGCACAAGTGTCGAAAATGGTCAGCTTGCAGTCGATGAGGTTGCGAGCAAACCATTTGATTTGATACTGATGGATAATCATATGCCTGTTCTAGATGGCGTTGGGGCCATATCAGCCATTCGAGCAATGAGTTCGCCTGCTAAGTCGGTACTGATTTTTGGCTGTACAGCGGATGTGTTCAAAGAAACACAAGAACGTATGATTAATGTAGGAGCAGACCACATAATAGCGAAACCAATAGTGGAGTCTGAATTAAATGATGCACTGTATCTTCATGCGACACAGTTATATCAGTACCAATCGGACTTTGATGGAAATGCAGCAGATAGCTTTAATGCTGAAAAGTGGTTACTCAACTTCTATGTCGCTCTAGATAATGGACATCTTAATGAAGCACTTGAGGCTATTTCAGCGATCATTGCGGAGGCTCCCCTTGAACTCAGTGACGACGTTTCTTCAGTCGCTGAACGGATAAGAAGTAACTTAAAGCGTCAGCAATCCCCAGACCAAGATGATATCGATACATTAACGATTTTGCTGGCCTCACCATAACTGAATCAATATGGCGCAACTGTGAATTGTTCTTACTATTCATACGTCATCCAGCTTCGTGACAAACTCTTCTAACCTGCAATGAACAGGCTTGCAGTTTTACTTTTACGAGTAAAGCAGCAAGACCTTCTACTGTGATTATATCGGTAATACTCTGAATTTTCGCAGCTTGGTAGCATAAGCTATAGGAGTGACTGTTTACAGTCCGAGTTTTGTTCTAACTTTACGTCAAAATAATTATCGTAACCCCTTTTTATGTAAGTGAAATCCGTGTTTTTGTACCATTTTTACGTAATTTTAGGCGTTTTTACTCGCCATTGGTGAAAAAAACTACTTTTACTTTAAAAGTTGGTTATAAATTTACAACTTAATTTTAAATACAGAGCCATAAGCTAGTTTTTGTGTGTTCTAATTGCATCATTAACTGGCTTGATGTCTTTTTAGCGGTTAATAGTTTTATTATTTTTATTAATTGCAGTGTTTGATTTTAAGGGTTTTGTAAATGAAGTCTCGTGGACCATTTTGTATTCGTCACGCCGCAGCGGATACCTTTGCTATGGTTGTTTTTTGCTTTATCACAGGGATGATTGTCGAGATTTTGATTTCAGGGATGACATTTGAGCAATCTCTAGCATCGCGTACGCTATCGATTCCAGTGAATATCGCCATTGCTTGGCCGTATGGGGTTTTTCGTGATTGGGTGCTGCATCAAGGTAGTAAGGTGTCGCCGTCTTCCTTTATGAAAAACATCTCTGATCTGGTCGCTTATGTACTATTTCAATCTCCAGTTTATGCGGGTATCTTATTCGCGGTTGGCGCGTCTACAGATCAAATTGTGACCGCAGTGGCAAGTAACGCTGTTATTTCTTGTGGCATGGGTGTGTTGTATGGGTACTTCTTGGATATGTGCCGCCGTTGGTTCCGTGTTCCCGGTTATTCTCAAAGCATGTAAATGCCCCAGTTTTGCTCAATTTAGTTACTTAGTGAGCAATCGATTCGAAAAGGGCGCTTTTTTTTATGTTTAGCCTTGACCATCAGGCACATAATCATTAAATTAGCGCCTCGTTAGCCAATGATGCTAACCAAAATTTGATTCGGTGAGTTGTCCGAGTGGCTGAAGGAGCACGCCTGGAAAGTGTGTATACGGCAACGTATCGAGAGTTCGAATCTCTCACTCACCGCCACATTCTATAAGCCCTTGTAGTGTAAGAACTTCTTATAATACAGGGGTTTGGTGTTTTAATGTAAGCTGCCTACTGGTACAAAGAGTAGGTACAATGTCGAACATCATGGCAAGTCCTTATAAGCATCCTCAAACTGGTGTTTACTACTTTAGAATGGCTGTCCCCAAAAAGCTGGTTCCTATAATCGGTAAGACAGTCTTCAAGAAATCTCTTCAAACGAAAAACCTTTCTGAAGCTAAACCACGATTTACTGAGTGTCTATTCGATGCGCAGAAGCAGATCGCCGTTGCTCAGTTAAAACTATCTAATTCATCCAATGTCGAACTCAATGTTAGAGACTGTGCAATCATCGCAGAGCGTTGGTATGAACACGTAAAGAATGAAGTTGATACCTCTGGTAACTACGATCTTTTCTTAAAAAGGGATGTAGATGCGGAAGGCACAGCCCATGAATTTGGCTTGTCTGATACTTTGTCCATATGTGGCAACGAGGTTGATACTGCTACTCCTGACCAGCTTCAAGAGCTAGCAGATGAACTAAAAGAGTTTATTGTTGCTCAACTAGATAGAGAGGGTTTAGTTGTCTCTTCTCACAGTGAGTCTTTCCGTCAATTAGCAGTAGCTTTCTATCACTACATTCATCGCATCGAAGCGCTATGTAGAGCACGTTACAACCGTGACTATGGCTACGAAGCAGTATCTAATCCTATTGCAGACAAACCTCTGTCAGTTAACCCTTTAGCTAACAAACACCAGCCTAAGCGCAAAAAGGCATCTCAATACTCTATATCTAATGTGTTTAAGAGGTATCACCAGTCTGAAACTCTTAAGGACAAAGACGCTAAAGCATTGTATGAGGCAGGCCTTCAGATTGAGCGTCTAATCGAAGTTATCGGAGATCTGGATGTTACTGAAGTAACTCGTGCGCATATCGTTGAGTTTCGAGATACATTGCTTCAGTTACCTAAGTCTAAAATTGCAAGTATCAGGAATAGACCTCTTCTAGAGCAAATTGAACTTGTAAAGATACAAGGTCTAGAGACTTTAAGTGCTACTACGGTGAAGAACTGTCTACGCAAGACCTCTGTTGTGTTTAGCTATGCCGTTGAACTAGGCATCATCGACTCTAATCCACACGTAGGTGTGCGTGTTGCCACGGCGGAGAAGAAAACTGAAGCTAATGAGGGAAAAGGCTACACTGACTCAGAAATGCGTCGACTGTTCCAAGCTGACGTATTTAATGATGTTAATGCTCGTAAACCTTATGGTATGGCTTGTTATTGGGTTCCTTTGTTGTGCAGATATACAGGTGCACGCCTAGAGGAGATGTCTCAACTACATAAGTCAGATGTATCCCAATCAGACTCAGGCATACATTACCTCAATATCCGTCGAGGTGAGGGGCAAAGCGTTAAGAATAACTCTTCACTGAGACACGTACCTATCCCTGCTCATCTGATAGAACTAGGTTTCTTAGATTATGTTGCGGAGTCAGTTGGCTTCTTGTTCCCTGAGCTTAAAGAGAACAAATACGGTAAGAAATCAGCGGCACTCAGTAAGTGGTGGGGTCAAACAGTCAGGTCTCTAGGTATACACACAACCCAACCAGCTCATGCCTTTAGGCATACTTTCAAGACGGCTCTGCGCAGACTGGGTATTGCTGACACTGTTAGTGACGCTATTACTGGTCATACTCCAGCGGGTGTAGGCGGTTCATATGGTACGGTTGAGTTAGAGACGAAGAGAGAAGCTATCGACCGTCTCCCTCGTTTAGCTCTGTCTCGTTTGTGGTAACCCATCAGGCCACCAGCCTGTAAGAAACTGTCCTAGTCCTGCTGGTGGCTCGTTTTTTATGGGAAGTTTAAAAACTTGCTATGCTCTATACCTCGTGCAATAAGGGTTTAGAGTATCTATACGGGTAATCTAATAGTCACCTAGGATGCTTATGGTGAGGCTCGTGCGGGTTGACACTACTATCTTAGAAAGATCCTTCATTCTCTTGCTCAAGTTCATCAATACTTATATCAAAGTCTATAGCGTTTAACGGCTCACCTAGATAAAGCCTTATGAACTTAGCAAGCTTATCTGGTTCATTAGCGCATTTGGCCTTTTCTAAAATCTGCCTAGCGGTAGCCTTATCATCCTCAGTTAACGCTCCTGTGGTTTCTTCGTCAACAGAAGACCATTCATCCCTTTTAAGTGCTTCTCGGCTTGGTCTTAGCATAGGAAAGCCCGTAATGGGGTTCTTATCAGCATTGCTCTTCTTATCAAAGAAACCAGCCTCTTCAAACTCATTCTTAAGCTTACGCCAGTTACTAACTGTTGAGGTCTGAATACCAAGTATCTCTGAGGTCTTCTTAATGCTTGGGGGATTATCTTGACTCATGAGATTTAGAAATTGTTGCCACTGTAACTCTGTTCGTTGACTGCTTGTAAGAGATAAGGCTGTGTGCTCGGTGTTGATAGACAAGGCTCTATCTAGTGTTACACCTTCAGTATGTACCTTAACTCTAATTTGTTTGAAGCGTTTACCTTTGGTGTTTTTAAAGATCTGCCTGTATGCCCCGTAGCGGTGGAAACCATCAACGATAATATACTGACCATACTTTTTAGGGTCTTCAACTACCTCAATGGGTTCTATGCGTTTTTTTGGGTTATCATTCAATGCCTTAACGATAGTCTGAATGTGTCTGCGTGAAGCCTTCTCTTGATCTATACGTTCCCCATACGGTGAAGTTCTAGGGTCTCTGACTTGGTAGCGTTTATCATCTGCATTTATTGAGGATAGTGTTATTCTTCTAGTTTCCATTGTGCGTATTACTTGTTGACAACTAGTGGATGAGACTATACATGAATGTAGAGGTAGCTGTAGGGTGTATACCCCATTTTTACCTTGTTGTTTTTCATTAAGTTATTGATATTTATTTCTTTTGTGTCTCCTTTTGTATCTGCTTTTATGTAGTTAATTTGGTTTTTTTAACTACTTTGTTTACTGTTGCCGTGCGGTTTCTCAGAGTTTAGCTTAGAGGGACATAAACCACTGATGACATATACTCACTCAGAAGCCTCTGTAAGGCTACATAGCGGCTGGTGTTATGAACCCTAAGGCTTACGTTGTGTTGTCTTTCAGATACACTAAGGGGGGCGGGAGCTTCCAAGTTGGTTTCTCCTTCGATTGCATCGCCCCCTGACGTTTACACAAAATGTGATTTACAAAAGTTCATTTTTTAAAATAGACGACCATACCAGTTGCCTACATGCGTTCGGATTACGGGTAGGCCATCTTTTGCCGCTTTCTTTGCATTTTTCACTGAACAGACAAACCATGCTTTGACTTCAGGTATGCGGTGATAGTTGTCTATCTCGTTAAGTTCAACTTCTGGTAGGATAAAATCTTCAACTAATGTAGTTTGTTCCATGTTGTTATACCTTTGTAATTTTACTTTTGTGGAATAGCAGAGTAAGCAAGCATGTGAACTCTCTCGTTTAGAGGATGACCATTGTGTGCTTTTACCCACTCCCAAGAAACATTCATTGATTCGTTCAGTTCGTCCAATTTCTGCCATAAGTCTGCGTTAAGGACGGGTTTTCTGTCACTCCTACGCCAACCATTACGCTTCCAGCCACGTATCCATGTAGTAATGCCATTTTTTACATACTGGCTGTCTGTGTGGACTGTTATAGGGTTGTGCGGATATTTCTTATATATAACCTCTAACGCTTTAATTGCTGCCGTTAGTTCCATTCTGTTGCTGGTGGTCTTTCTTTCATGTCCAGAGCGTTCTAGTTTTTTGTCTGCTCTGGTTAGTATGAATGCCCAGCCGCCTATGCATTTCTGCGTAATACATGAACCGTCTGTGTAGGCGTTAATTACTTCTTTAGCGTTGCTAGTTACTGTTGTTTCCATTTTTCTCCTTACTCTTCTTTGATTCTGCGTAGAGGCGCTTAACCGTTGATTGAGAGATGTTAAGCTTCTCTGCGGTTTTGGATATGGACAATCCTTCATTCCTTAGCTTTGCCACTTTGTCTGCACTTGCTTTGGCAGGACGACCAATAGTTTTGCCTTCAGCCCTTGCTCTTGCTTGACCCTCAATTGTTCGTTCTCTAATACGATCTTTTTCAAACTCAGCAAAAGCTAAAAACATTTTCAACATTAACTGACCTTCAGGGCTGTTTAGGTCGTTATGTGGTAAATCTAAACAGTGGATATTGATACCTTTGTCCATCAAAAGCTTGATCGTTTGTTGTACATCTATGTTGTCACGTCCTAAACGGTCTAGCTTTAAGACCACCAGCGTGTCACCTGCAACAAGCTTGTGCTCAATAAGAATCCTGAAGCCTTTACGTTCCAAAGCACAAACACCACCTGATACAACATCTTCAACTACAAAAGCTTCGTTGACTTCATATCCTCTGTCTTTGAAGGCTTGTATTTGGTTCGCTGTTGTCTGCTCTGTTGTAGAGACTCGACAATAGAAATAAGTCCTCGTACTCATTAGCCCTCGCATACCACTCTGAAAAAGTAGTATGGATTTTATGAGCCTAGGTCAAAATGTCAAGAGGGTACTTATGAGACGTTTTTGTCTCATACTATGCGGGTAGGTTCGAAAACGAATGGTTTTGAGCTAGGTATACCTGTTTGGTTTTTAGATGCGATTACAAGTGGTGGACTGACCAAGAGAAGGAGCCTTTATTTGGGGTTGCGAGTTAATGATTTGAATATGGTCTTTTAGGTATACCTAATGGGTACGCCTTACTTTGGCTTTGATGGATTTTGTTTGCTAGTTTTTAGGATTGTATTTTTAGATATAGTCGTGATGGTTCACATTCTTACTTACTGTAGGTTCAAAAACATAGTATCTAGGCTTAATCTCTTAACAAGATAATAAGTATTTTAAACTGATTGGTTGTCAGGGGGCGTTTCATGGATAATTTTATACTCAAAGATCTCTATATGGGGGAAAATGATGGCCGGAAGGAAGCCGCTTATAGACCTCAAGACTTTGACAAGTTCTTCGTAGATATAGATAAAAATGCTGAGAAAATAAGAGATCAGAAGATTTTTTTAGTTCTTGGCAGAAAAGGTTCAGGTAAAACATTCTTTGGTCAATATATTCGTAAGTTAAGTGAATCAGATCCATTACATTTTTGTACTATTTCCTCCTACAAAGATTTTAAGTTTCAGGAGTTGGTCCACCTTAAATCACAGGATATTAAGCCAAATGAGTATTATGAAATTTGGAGGTGGCTACTTTTATTGGATATTGGAAAGCTATGTCTTTCTGATGAAGGTATACCTAACTCCAGAGATAAAGAGAAGCTAATCAATTTCTTTGATTGCAATTATCAAGGCATTGGGATTGATGCTAAGAAAATTGTTGAAATTACTAAGAAAAAAGAAGTAAGAGGTGGTTTTTTAAGATCTTATGTAGGGGGCTCTGAAGATGACAAAGAGCAGGTGGGGACTTACTTAGATTATATTGATGATTTGGAGGAGGTAGTGTTCAATGTACTTTCTGAATCAAGTAGCACTTATACCTCTATTTATGATGAATTAGATGATAGGTTCAGGAACGATGACTACTACAAAGATTCAATGATAAGTTTATTGAAAGCAGCAGACAATTTGAATCTTAAGTTCTTGGAAAAAGGCCTTAAGACTAAAGTTATTGTACTTCTTCGTACCGATATTTTTTCAATATTTAACGATCCTGATTTGAACAAAATTAAGAGGGTCAATTCAATAAAAATTGAATGGAGTACGAAAATTCATTCAACAGCGCCTCTAATGAAAATGATATGTCATAAGGCAAAAGAGTCGAGCTCGTTGATGAGATTGAAAGGTGACAGCGCCGTATTTAAAATGCTATTTCCCCAAGATATAAAAGGGATTAACCCTGAAAGGTTTATCTTAGAGAGATCTTTCTTTCGGCCTCGAGATATAATTACATACTTAAACCTTATAATAGAGAGATACCCTCAAAGTACATATTTTGGCTGGAAGGGGTTTGTTGAGTTAAAGAATGAGTACTCAGACTATCTACTCGATGAAGTCAGAAATGAGATGTATGGTCATTATGATGATGTCCAGATAGATCTAATAATTAAGTTGCTAAAAAATTACAATAAGCATTTTTTAAAATACCCAGAGCTCAAGGAATATATGGACTCTAATAGCTTTCATTATGAAGGGCTTGAACTAGAAAAAATGTTAATAGGGTTATTTAAGTTTAATGCTATTGGAAACCGCTGGTTCAATGAGTACAAACGATGTAATTATTACACATGGGCACATAGAGATGATAAAGCTGATTTGGATTTAGGAAAAGAAATAGCTATCCATATAGGGTTAAGAGAAGCGTTATCTATGTAAAATGAGCTCATTACTTCCGGAAAATTTGGTTGTAAATAAAACTGGTTATCGTGAAAACTTCTATGTCTAGCCTGTGGGTACAAAAAACTGGTACAAACAATGGAAGTTGTATATATTTAAATGATTGATTTTAATTGTTTTAAACTTGGTAGCTAGCAATCGAGAGTTCGAATCTCTCACTCACCGCCACATTCTAAAAGGTCTGATTTGTCAGGCCTTTTTTCGTATCTACACTAAAGTAATGCGTCATTGAAAGTACACAAGAGTGCTCAAGGTGCAAGCGCCATTCTATCTACAAGCCAACTATTCACATCTCACCTCTATACAACGCCAAAATTGAAGATGCTATACAGAGGCAGCCATAATCTGATTGGTGCGGGTTAGCACATCCGCTTTAATCTAGAATTTAGCACCCATATCACATGAGGTATGAATACGGCCACAAGAATGAACGTAGTGCTACTAGATGCTAAGCAAAACAGCCATGAACACGAATACAACAGCAATCATACCAAAGAGATCTGTGTTTAGATTGAGGTCATCAGGGTTAAATTTTTCAATGCTTTGCGTCGTTTTGCATCTTATCTTCATGTTCTTGTCCTTATTTCATGTACGATTTCAACAGCAACATAACATGCAATTGAGTGTTCACAAGTCATAAAAAGCATAAGTATACTTGCACCACATTGAGCGCAAAAAATACTCAAAGCGTTTTAAAGTGGCGGTCTACCTTTTGTAACATCAAATATTCTTTCTGTTTTTGTGCCTGTATCGCTATAGTTGAGAAACGGTTATCTCGTTCTAGTTAGGAACAAACTACTGGCTGCCGCTACATTCTCTCAGCGTTCCCACTCAGTCGCCTTGGGTAGATACTTTAGTCGTTGAGTACTGCAAAAAAACGCCGCATGAGCAGCGGCGCTTTGTTGAGGAATTCCCTTTCCTACTTGTAGCTAAGTTCTGTCGCTTTGCCTTTGAAGATCCGGTATACCACAAAGGTGTAAAGCAATATCACCGGCATAACAATCATCACACCGTAGCCCACGATTATTAACGTCGCAGGCGAGGAGGCAGCTTGTTGTGCGGTCATTAATCCCGGCACAACTTCTGGGAAGAAGCTATACGCAAGCCCGAGAAAGCTCAACGCGAAAATGACAGTGACACCAAAGAAAGGCCAGCGCACACCCAGATCATTCACCATTGGAACCTGACGCAAATAGCGATCAACTAGGAAGATGGTTGCCAATACAATTAACGGAACTGGGGCAAGCAACAAGATTTCTGGGAAGCTGAACCAACGCAAGGCAACTTGTTGATTTACAATTGGGTTTACAACGCTAACCACCAAGATTCCTAAGGCTGCTAACCAACCAGCACGGCGAGACCAACGGGCCGAGCGTATTTGCAAATCACCTTCCGTTTTTAGTACTAACCATGCGCCACCGATGTAAACGTACGCCGCCGCTACACAAAGTGCGCTTAACCAAGCAAAGCCAAATGCTTCGGTTGATTGTTCAAATCCCATGATGTAACGACCCACCATGTAGCCTTGGGTTAGCGCGGTGACTAACGAGCCAATTCTGAAGCACCAATCCCAGTGAGGTTTATGATCCGAGTTCGCTTTGGCTCGGAAGTCGAACGCCACGCCACGCATGATCAGTGCGATAAGCATAATCGCGGTCGGCATATAAAGTTCCGTCAAAATCAAGCTATGAGCAGTAGGAAAGGCAATCAGCAGAATACCGACGGCTAACACCAACCACGTTTCATTCGCATCCCAGAAAGGGCCGATAGACGCTATCATTCGGTCACGTTGCGCTTCATTATCACTCGGTAAAAGGATACCGACGCCAAGATCGTAGCCGTCGAGCACGGCATACATAAAGACCGAGAAGCCAAGCAGCAGAAGATAAATTTCTGGTAGATAGTCGAGCATGATTAGGCCTCTTGTTGTGTCAGTGGGACTTCATGGGCTGCAACGTCTTTGCGCGCCAAATAGAATAGGGTATGGATGTACGCAACCAGCAATGCAGCATAAATGGCTAAGTACATAATGAGCGAAGTCATCACGCTACTGCTCGCAACCGTGGTGACGGCTTCGGATGTTCGCAATACACCGCTGACCAACCAAGGTTGTCGACCAATCTCAGTAACATACCAACCCGCCAGTGTGGCTATCCAACCAGAGAACGTCATGGCTAATACCGTGTACAGGTAAGGTTTAGGTAGCGCTTTTTTACGTGCTAGCTTCACCGCGCCATACCAGCTAACAAGCAACATAAGGACACCAACACCAACCATCACGCGGAAACCAAAGAACAAGGGCTTCACTGGCGGGTGGTCAGGTGCAAACTCGTTAAGTCCTTGGATTTCCCCATCTAAGTCATGCGTAAGAATCAAACTCGCCAGCTTTGGGATGCCCACTTCAAAATCATTGCTGCGAGTTTCTTCATTTGGCATCGCAAACAGAAGAAGAGGCGCGCCTTGCTCGGTCTCCCACACGCCTTCCATCGCTGCGATTTTTGCAGGTTGATGTTCAAGCGTGTTTAACCCGTGAAGGTCACCGACAAAGATTTGAATTGGGATGAATCCAGCCGCCGCGAACAGCGCGACTTTTAGGCCAAGTTTGGCTGAGCGGTGATCTGGCTTTTTCATTATTTGATAAGCTGAGATACCCGCAATCAAGAAGCTGGCAGTCAGCGCCGATGCTAATAGCGTGTGCAGAAGACGGTAAGGTAAAGAAGGATTGAAAATAACTTCCTTCCAACTGGTTACATGTACAATTCCGTCAATCACTTCATAGCCACTTGGTGTGTGCATCCAGCTGTTAAGCACTAGAATCCAAAACGCGGACATACTTGTCCCAACAGCAACCAGAACGGTGGCGAGAGTATGAACCCATTCCGGCACTCGTCCTCGTCCAAAAAGCATCACGCCAAGGAAGGTGGCTTCCATAAAGAAGGCGGTCATCACTTCGTATCCGAGCAATGGTCCTGCTACGTTACCGACTCGTTCCATAAAGCCTGGCCAGTTGGTACCAAACTGGAAACTCATCGTAATGCCGGATACTACACCTAAGGCGAAAGTAAGAGCGAATATCTTGACCCAGAAGTAATAAACATCGAGCCATACGGGGGCTTGGGTGCGGTTATATCGCCACTTGAAAAACACCAACATCCATGCCAACGCGATGGTGATGGTCGGGAAGAGAATGTGAAAGCTGATATTGGCCGCGAACTGGATCCGCGACAGCATGAGGGTATCTAACATCTTGGTTCCTCAAAAACGTGCCATACTAAAAATCGTGTCTATCTGTAATTTAGTTACGAAAAGTCGGGCAGTTTGGATTCATGTATCGAGAAATACAGGTGATTCTGTTTTCTTCTAACCATGATTTATATCAACTAAGGGAAAGAAAGGAGTGTAGGAAATTGTCTCAAAATGCCACTAATAGTCGCGAGAAGTGAGTAAAAGAAAGCAAATGTAACTGAAGGAGCATGGATTAAGATTAGTTCGAATTATCCTTATGATGGTTTCGATAATCCTGAAATAAAATTACAAAAACAATATTTTTAGTAAGGAAAATTGCCTTGCCTTCACTTTGAACCTCCATACTATTTATACACTAGTCATGTCGAGATCATCTCAAACACAGCAAACTTACTGGCAGTTAAGGTGGGAAACTTTAGCTAATTGATAAACTTAAAATTGCACTGCTAATGACATATGCATCATAAGTTCGTTAGCACTCGACCAGAAGTGCGATAGGCTACATTTTTATACTAGCGAACGATTTGGCGCTAGGTAATTCGGCTTTCACTAGATCAACAAGTCGACTGCGGACCATTTTCGATTTCTGATGAGTTTCAATCCAAACTGACACTTACTTTTCAGCAAGTGTGCTAGTGTCTTTCTTATTATTTATTAAATAATTAATAGATGCCGATATGGTAAAGAGAGTTGTGGACAGCTATCTCGAGTAGTAGACTGGCGCTAGCCAGAGAGTCTGACTTTGAGGGGGGCATTCTACATGAATTTTGGATTCTGCCACCGCAAAGCTGATATTGAATTTGATGGAGATGGATAATGAATGACAGTTGGGCTAATTTCTTTCCTTACTTTGCTGGAGCTTTTAAGCTTATTGTATTAGGGATAGGAGCCTACTTAGCCATTAAATGGCATTTTGACGAAGAGCGAAGGGTAAGAGAAGCGGAAGGTGTGGTGTTTGATAACCCAAGTCTCATGAAAAAGTTTGCGAAGACGCTAACTCTGCCATTCCTTTTGTGTCTTCTCGTTCTTCTTGTTATATATGCTACCAACTGGTTCCTGTATTGACGGCTTTATTGTTTGTTGTAGTAAAGCTGAATGCTGCCGCCTCTGAGAGTCGAGCCGTAGTTGAAGTTAACGCCTATGCCGAAATTGTCCAACCAATCAAAGGGCTTTGGTGCATAAAATAGCCATCCTATAGAAGCTTCGTAGTAATGCGGACTTCCCAGTTCATCGCTTAAATCATGCGAAAGGTCTACTCTTTTAATCCCGGTAAATAAAGCCTGCTCACCGTGATAAATATTGTAGTAACCGGTGATTTCATTAGATAGGTACCAACCTTTAGGGTTGCCTATATTGCCGTTATTTGCGCTTCCCCAGCTGTGCCCAATGAATGAATTCAATGTCGAACTGGCATGCCATTTCCCCCAAATTGTGGGAGACGTGTATTTGGCTTTAATGGATGGTTGAACTATTGCCGCCCATGCTGAAACGTTAACGGCACGGCCGTCTAGGATTCTTCCAATGATGGATGAAAGTTTATTATCGGTAGAGAATGAGTTTTTATAACGCATAAGGTGAGTCGTCGTTCTGGTGCTAAGGGTGACGTTTTCACTTGCTTTGTATAGATACCCATAACCAATCGATGCACCGTATGTCCTTTCCTTGAGAAGATCCTTACTTGTGCCGAATAGTTTGAGATCATTCTCTGTTTGTATCGTAAATGCCTTAAACGACAGCTCATGTAAGTCCTCGCTGCCCTCTATGTCAAAGTTAGTCGTGTAAGGGAGAACATATACGGATTTGCTTCGACGTTCATTGATTGACTCGTCAGTCCCGAACTCTGGGTTGGCGGTATCAAATAATGCATTCGGATCAAAGTCGCCAATACCAAACGCAATTGCGTCAGTGTCGGACAGCAAAACCGCGATAGAAAAACGTTGTTGGAGAAGGTTGCTAATTTCCTTATCTAGTGGATCCGCTTGAGCTGTGTTAGGAAGAGAGAGTAGGAGAGCGAGCGAAACGACTCGCCACTCCACTGAGGCGAAGTTGGGTTGGAACATTTTGGCTCTTTCAAATGGTTCATGCATGGAGTTTTTGGACGTACCGGTACGCTAACATTAGTTTAATCGTTGAATGGTCGGTGTAACTTTGAGAAATCTATGTTTTCTCATATTGATATGAAAAAGTTCCTTAAACGAGTTTAGCTTCAATGTGTATGCTGCACCAGATTTGTTTAGCAACATCATTCTTTTCTGAAGATGTAGCAAGACTTTGTGACTAGGTTGCATTATTTTCTTTAATGCGTCTCTTGAGAGGAAAATAGCAAACTTTTTTATTGCCTTGGCGCTCAAGAAAATCTGAATCGTTCACTGTGCTACTGGTTAACTTCGAAAACTTGTAAGCATCCTGTCTGCCAACATCACGACTAACATCATCAAGGAGTACCCTTAAATACGTCAGATAAACAATGGTTTTTTTGAGCTTTAGAAGAAATGTTCGGACCTTTGCATATTCCGCGGTGGTGCTCAATCCAAGAACTGTGTTTTGTATGTGTTCTCAGTAAATCATTGAGTCGATCTATTCTTCAAAATGTGATCCCTTTTAATTCACTTTCTGTTACATATTTTTCGTTTTGAAAGAGCATTTTAATTTGCATCTTTTGAAAAGATCTCTTTGTTAAATTTTGTATAAAATCAACTAATTGTTGAAATTAGAACCCTTGTCAAAAAGTCATTAGATTTCATGTTGAATAGCCTCTTTTACCTAATAGTATACTCTATTTGTTTGATATAATTTCCGGCAGTTTGTATACCATAAATAAAGAGAGTCTATTCATGTTCCAGAACTTAACGATCAAGCAGAAGATAGTGATTCCGCTGTCATTGATTATTGGATTGTTTATTGTGAGCTCTGTATTAAACGTTATGACAAGTTGGAAGCAATCTGAATTGAGTGAGACACTCAACGAACAGATCGTGCCGAACTTATTAACGATTGAGGATGCTTACCGCGATCTTTACCAAGCTACATCTGCAATCCAAGGTGTTGCTCTTTCTGATACTCAAACCGATATTGATCACCACATCGGTGAATACAAAGACAACGCATACAAAGCGCTGCCGCGTATGGAACAAATGATTGAGCTATCGCAAGCCGGTGTGACGCCTTCTACACATGGTAATGAAGTTCGAACGCTTGTCTCTTTGGGTGAAAAATGGTTAGCAAGTTATGAGGCGATGCTACGTTTACCTCAATCTCAATGGCGTGGTTACTACAATGAGCACAAACATACCTTTGAAGACCAATTTATCGAGGTTAGAGCGCAGCTTAACGTTGTAAAAGATGCAATAGAAGAAAAGCAAAGCCAATTGAAGGACGAAATATCAGCGGCTGCAACAAGAGCAGAACTCATTCTTGAAGCGGGCATTGTGATTGTTATTCTGGCCGCTATTGCGATGGCGTTTTTGTTGTTGCAAACGGTTGTGAAGCCTATCAATGATATTAAAAATGCGATGACAGAAATTGCGTCCGGTGAAGGTGATCTAAGTCAGCGAATCGATGTAAAAACACAAGACGAAATTGGCAATTTAGCAGACGCATTTAACCAGTTTGTGTCCAAAATTCAAGTGACAGTCGCTCAGGTAATTGAAAGCTCAAATACCCTACGTAACGAAATGGCAAATCTTAGCTCGTTGACCAAGACCATCGCGAACTCGACCGTTTCTCAGCAAAAAGATAGTGAGGCGGTAGCGGCGGCAGTGCACGAAATGCAAGTCACCAGCAGAAATGTAAGCGATAGCGCTAACGAAGCCGCGGTTGCGAGCCAAACAGCGAATGATGAACTTACCAATACCAATGTTATTTTGGATCAAACGGTTAGCTCAATTCGCAGCCTCGCAAGTGAAATCGAAAGCGCAAGCCACGTCATTAACACATTGGATCATGATGTGAGTAACATTGCGTCCGTACTGGATGTAATTCGTGGTATTGCCGAGCAAACAAACTTATTAGCGCTTAACGCAGCCATTGAAGCGGCTCGCGCTGGAGAGCAAGGGCGAGGCTTTGCTGTGGTAGCGGACGAGGTTCGTTCTTTAGCCAGTCGTACGCAACAGAGTACGGGAGAAATCCAAACCATGATTGAAAAGCTACAATCTGGTGCAGGACAAGCTGTAGAAGTGATGCGCGGTAGCCAAAATAGCAGTGATGAAACGATCAAGTCCGCTGGCCGAGCGAGTGAATCCCTTTCTGAAATCTTGAACGCGATTTCACGTATGAACGAGATGAATACACACATTGCAACGGCTGCGAGCCAGCAAAGTACAGTAAGTGACGAAGTAAATAGCAACGTACAAGGCATTGCAGACAGTAGCACTTCAATTGTGGAAATCGTAAACCAAGCGCAAGCTTCTTTAGCCATGTTGTCAGAGCAAACTCAACGTTTAGATCATCAGGTCAGTCAGTTCAAAGTATAAGCTGAGAACAGCAATCTCACTGACGAAATAACCCGCTTCTTAGCGGGTTATTTTTTTGATAAGTGGCGAACCTGACTTGTGAAATTTCGACTATATTTACATTCCTTTCTCACTTTAGTTCGTATACCAGAGTGGGCAAATAACCCTAGACAGCGGTAACAAACTCTGTACAGCGTGATGATGCTTTTATCATCACTTTTGCTGCTTTTTAACCATTGCAATTGCACACAGGAAAATGTGATTTCCAACCCAAAATCTTCAAATTTGAGAACTTCATAACACCTTTACCATAAACGTTTTTCGTAAGCGTATAGAACTGTAAATTTTGTTGTATGTACAACACTGGGTATTTATCATCCTAATTAATTTGTTCTGGATATACATCCATTAGTCATTATTAAGTCATTCTAGAAGCTTTTAATAAGGAATCTTGAAGGCTTGTCGGTAGATAAGAGAGAAAAATTCATGAGACGTAAAACCACGCTATCTCTGCTGATTGCGTCGAGCCTTTTTGTGGTTGGATGTCAACCTAGCGAAGAAGGATCGAGCCAAGGTGGGGGGCCTGCGCCCGTAACCGAAGTAGAAGTGTTAACAGTGCAGCCAACGCGCCAAGCATTGACAGTAGAGTTGCCGGGTCGTAGCCGAGCATTCAAAGAAGCAGAAGTTCGTCCGCAAGTCACTGGCATTATTTCGGAGCGAAATTTTGTTGAAGGTGGCCTTGTTGAACAAGGACAGTCGCTATATCAAATTGATGATTCATCATTTCAGGCGGATTTGCTGAGCGCTGAAGCGGAATTAATCCGTGCGCAAGCTGCGGCAGAGTCGACCTATGCCACGGTGAAGCGTTACAGAACCTTGATCACCAAAAAATCCATCAGCCAACAAGACTTGGATGAAGCAGAAGCGGCATACAAAGAAGCGAAAGCGCAGGTCCTAGTCGCAAAAGCCAAGATCAACACAGCAAAAATCAACTTAGATTATACGCAAGTCAAAGCTCCGATTAGCGGGGTGATCGGTAAATCGAGTGTGACAGCGGGTGCGTTGGTTACGGCTAACCAAGCTGCCAAATTAGCGACCATTCAGCAGCTTGACCCTATCAATGTTGATATTGTGCAATCATCCGCGCAACTGCTGCGTTTGAAAGCATCACTCTCCCAAGGCCATATGCAAGAAGATGACTCTGCGCAAGTTACATTGATGCTTGAAGATGGCAGCACTTACGAACACAAAGGCACAATGAAATTTACTGAGGTCAATGTGAACGAAAGTACGGGCAGCGTGACGCTTCGTGCCGAATTCCCAAACCCTGACGGTTTGTTGCTACCTGGAATGTTTGTTCGTGCGACGGTCATTACTGGTGTCGACCCTGATGCGATTCTAATACCACAAAATACGGTATCTCGTGATGCGACAGGTAAAGCGACAGTGATGACGGTTAATGGCGAGAACAAAGTGGAAGCGAAACCAGTGAAGACTGCCGAAGCGATCAATAGCCAATGGCGCATTATTGATGGTTTGAACGCGGGTGATAAAGTCATTACCGCCGGTTTACAAAAGGTAGGGCCAGGCAGTTCGGTAACTATCCAAAACGGTGAACAGGAGTAATCATGGCACGATTTTTTATCGATCGTCCGGTATTTGCTTGGGTTCTCGCGATTCTAACGATGTTGGCGGGGGTAATGTCATTATTCAATTTACCCGTCTCGCAATACCCAACGATTTCACCGACGACGATCACCATCAGTGCTCGCTATCCAGGTGCATCAGCAAAAACCGTTGAAGACTCGGTAACGCAAGTTATCGAGCAAAACATGACGGGATTAGATTACCTTCGCTACCTATCATCGAGCAGTGATGCATTTGGTAATGCGACAATTACCCTGACGTTTGATAGCGAAGCTGACCCTGATATCGCGCAAGTACAGGTTCAGAACAAACTGCAATTGGCATTGACTTCATTACCGATGGAGGTACAAAACCAAGGTATTGTCGTAAATAAATCCAATACGGCATTTCTCATGGTTGTCGCAGTTTATTCTGAAGATCCAGACTTTACAGAAAACGATATCGGCGACTTTGTTGTAACGAATATTCAAGACCCGATAAGTCGTGTAACTGGCGTAGGACAAGTGCAGGCGTTTGGTGCGCAGTATGCGATGCGAGTTTGGCTGGATCCATTTAAGCTTACGCAGTTCAACTTGACCGCAATCGATGTAGCGAACGCGATCAGTGAACAGAACGCGCAAGTTTCTTCAGGTCAACTTGGTGCAGCACCTGCGCAGGAAGGCCAGTTGTTGAATGCAACGATTTCGTCTGCAAGTCGTTTGAGCAGTGTGGAAGAGTTCCAAGACATCATTCTTAAGTCTGACGCCAGTGGTTCTAATGTTTATTTGAAAGATGTTGCTCGTGTTGAACGTGGTGCAGAAAGTTACGATATTCGAGGCCAATATAATGGCTTCCCAGCATCGGGTTTAGGTATTTCATTAGGTACTGGCGCAAACGCGCTTGAGACAGCCAATGCGGTAAAAGAGCGCTTAGAACAACTGAGTGCAACGTTCCCAGAAGGGTTGCAGATTGCTTACCCATTTGAAACAACGCCATTCGTCAAAGCCTCGATTCAAGAAGTGGTTAAAACGCTATTAGAAGCCATTCTTCTTGTGTTCTTAATCATGTACCTGTTCTTGCAGAACTTCCGTGCGACGATCATTCCAACGATCGCAGTGCCTGTCGTATTGCTCGGAACCTTCGCTATTTTGTACGCGACTGGATTTAGCGTAAACACGTTAACCATGTTCGCGATGGTTCTGGCTATCGGTTTGCTGGTGGATGATGCCATCGTTGTGGTGGAAAACGTCGAGCGTGTGATGCATGAAGATGGTTTAGAGCCCAAAGAAGCGACCAAAAAATCGATGGGGCAGATCACTGGTGCCCTGATTGGTGTGGGGTTGACGCTTTCAGCGGTATTCGTCCCTATGGCGTTTATGTCTGGTTCTACCGGGGTTATTTACCGTCAGTTCTCGATAACTATTGTGGCGGCTATGACGCTTTCAGTTTTGGTGGCGATAATTCTGACTCCGGCATTGTGTGCTACGTTGCTGAAAAAAGGCGATGCTGAGCTTCTAGAGAAGAAAGGCTTCTTTGGCTGGTTTAACCGCAAGTTTGATGCGATGACAGCAGGCTATGAAACCGGCGTTGCCAAACTTCTAAAACGCACAGGTCGCATGTTGGTTGTATTTTTGGCAATGAGTGCAGGTGCTGGCTGGTTATTTATGAACCTTCCAACGTCATTTTTGCCAGATGAAGACCAAGGCACAGTATTCTCAATGGCTATTTTGCCGCCTAACTCAACACAAGAACAGACGGAAAAAACACTTGAGAAAATGCGTGACTTTTACCTAGTAGACGAAAAAGACAATGTAAAATCCGTCTTCTCTGTTGCTGGATTTAGTTTCGCAGGCCAAGGCCAAAACATGGGGATGGCATTTATCGGCCTGAAAGATTGGTCTGAGCGTGAAGCGCCTGGCGCTGATGCGGCTTCCATTACGGGCCGAGCGATGGGGTACTTCTCTACCATTAAAGAAGCTTTGGTGTTTGCGTTCGCCCCTCCAGCGATTCAAGAGCTAGGTAACTCGACAGGTTTCGATTTCTATCTCCAAGACTCGTTGAATAAAGGGCACGATGCATTAGTTGCGGCTCAAGGGCAACTTCTGGGCATGGCAGCACAAAACCCGAAACTTGTCGGTGTTCGTCCAAACGGTCAGGCAGATGCGCCAATGTACAAAGTGAACATTGACCACGTCAAACTTCGTGCTTTGGATGTCAGTATCAATGACGTAAACCAAATCCTGTCAGCTGCATGGGGCGGGGCTTACATTAACGATTATATTGATCGCGGTCGTGTGAAGAAAGTGATGGTGCAAAGTGATGCGGAATACCGCATGCAGCCAAAAGACTTTGATTCATGGTACGTACGCAATGCTAAGGGAGAGATGGTGCCTTTCTCTGCTTTTGCGAGTGGCGAGTGGACATATGGTTCTCCTCTTTTGCAGCGCTTTGATGGTTTGCCAGCAATGAATATTCAAGGCGGTGCAGCTCCTGGTGTAAGTACTGGTGAAGCCATGGAAGAAATTGAAGCAATGGTAGAAAAGCTACCAGAAGGTTTCACGGTGAACTGGAATGGTATTTCGTATGAAGAGCGCCTTTCCGGAAACCAAGCGCCGATGCTATATGCGCTATCTATCCTCGTCGTATTCTTAGTTCTTGCCGCTTTGTATGAAAGTTGGTCAGTACCTTTCGCCGTGGTGTTAGTTGTTCCTCTTGGTGTGCTTGGTGCTGTGCTTGCGGTAATGACGCGCAGTATGGATAACGATGTGTTCTTCCAGGTGAGCTTATTAACTACGGTCGGCTTGGCAACCAAAAACGCCATTCTGATTGTTGAGTTTGCAAAGGACTACTATGAGAAAGGCGCTGGGCTTATCGAAGCAACCTTACATGCTGTTCGCGTTCGTCTGCGCCCAATTATCATGACATCGCTTGCTTTTGGTTTGGGTGTGGTACCACTTGCTATCAGTTCAGGTGTGGGATCGGCAGGTCAAAACGCAGTGGGTACCGGCGTACTTGGTGGCATGATCAGTGCCACGATATTGGGTATATTCTTCGTCCCAATCTTCTTTGTAGTGGTTGAGCGATTGTTTGATCGACGTGCGAGAAAAGAGTCGGAGGCAGAGTTGTCTGAGACCAGCACTAAACCCACTCAGCAAAGCGAGTAGGACTTGGTTGTTTTAACTGAGTTATACTAGTGATAATAAACACGATTAAAGGGCGCTTCGGCGCTCTTTATTTTATGTTTTCACTTGGTGGTTACCGTCTATGACGCGAGCCTGAAAGACGGCGTGTTGTGTGCAGTATCAGCACAGCCTTTTCGGCCGAATGAAAGCCTAAAGAAGAAAAACGACGATGAAAGATCAGAAAATTTCCCCAATTTCCGTTTTGGATCAAAGTCCTATGTTTGTTTGTGGTGTGATGCAGCGCATGTACCGCAATCGTGCCCAAGCTGAGCTCTCTCGGCAAAATTTGATGACACTAGAAATGGCAAGTGCACTGGCCGCTTTAGAAGAATTTCAGCCTATGAGCCAGCAAGCGTTAGCTGATGCGGTTCGAACTGAGCGAAGTGTAGCAAAGCGGATGGTGGACAATCTGGAAAAGAGAGGGTTTGTTCAAGTTTCTAAAAGTAAATCGAATCAGCGCCTTAAAATGCTAAGCATGACAAAAGAGGGGGCAAATGCTTTAAAGCAAGTTCATCAAATCATGACGAATTTACAGAAAGAGTTTTTTTCTTGTTTGTCGGAATCTGAAGCGAATGAATTTTTTCGTCTGGTAAGAAAGCTCACTTTTGCGAATCACGACCAGTAACTGACATCAATGCCGTTTAGCGTCTTTATTTTATCGCGGACCAATTATATTAAGCTGTAGAACTTAAGAAATAGGATGCCCAACGTACAGGTCACGGTAGAAAGCACCGTAGTGAGTGCGATGATATTTGCAGCTAACGTGGCATTGCCTCCCATGGAACGCGCCATGACATAGCTGGCAGCAGCGACTGGAGAGGCGTTCATAAAGAAAAGAATACCTAGCTCAATTCCTCGAAATCCTACTAAGTAAGCTCCCATGGTGATGATGACTGGCGCTACGATGAGCTTGTAACTGCTCGCAAACCAAGATGGACCTTTCTCTTTTCTCATCAAGCTAAAGTCAAGTGAGCCACCCGTACACAACAGCGCCAAAGGCAATGTCATTTTGGACAAGTAGTCTCCTGCGTCAATAACCACATTCGGTACTGGAATAGCGAGTAAATAAAAAGCCATTCCTAGAACAATGGAGATTATGAGTGGATTCCTAGTCAGTGTTCGGCCCATCATCTTTGCTGCTTGCGAGGCAGACGTTGCTCCTTTGGGAGATAAGCAAATTACCGCTTGGACGTTATAAATAAATGTGGTGACCGCGACATAGAGAGCCGCTAACGCCACACCTTGAGAACCATACGCATTGGCAACGTAAGCGATGCCAATAATACCTGTATTTGCTCGGAACCCACCTTGGATGAGAACGCCTTGATCAGGCGATGCTTTGAACAGAAGTTTGACGGAAAGATAGGTGAAAATGAAAAACGAAATACTAGCGATGACGCCGAAATTGACGAATCCACTTGCCGCGGAAAAGTCGTGTTCTGAAGCCACAATGCTGACAAATAACATTGCAGGCAAGGTAACTTGAAACACCAGTTTAGAGCCTACTTCGATAAAATTATCGTTGATTAGACCAAAGCGCTTAAAAAGAACGCCAAGTACCAACATCAAACAGATAGGTCCGGTTATCGACAAAGAGAATTGCAACTGATGTAAAACAGCTTCCATGTAAGTATCCGCAGCAAAAGAAAAAAGTGTTCCTGTTGCCTATTAAGCCACAAACCCGGAGGGTAGGACAGTAACGTGATGAAATTTTCTTCTGTTGTAGGTTCCGGAGTCATTTACACTCCAAGTTATGGACGAGGTCCCAATTTAACAAAGCGGTACTGGTCCTACGTGCGATATGTTGGTTAACTCGTTGTCGTGATGCATCCACATGCGTATTAGATGTGAGGGCTGGTCATCGTAGTTATAGATAGGAGTTCATCAATGAAAAGGAAACACAACAAAACTGTACTGTGTGCGTTTGTCTCTGGTTCGGTATTTGGTGCGGTTTTGGTCATTGCGATGTCTTTACCAATGTAATCCTCTTAATTGGCTGTTGGAACACTCACACTAATTCAGTACAAAACAGATTGAGTTCTGCGGTGTGTGCTGTTAGTTTAAAAAACATGAAAATACACGTTCGCCCTTCATTAACAACCTTCTCTTGGTGGCGCTCTAAATAGAGCGGCGCGGAACACTTACATTCTTAAGCTGCTGGATGGTAGCTAAGAGTGTTTGATCTTTTTATCTCCAGTAGCGATCTATTAATTACTTGGAGACAAATATGAATACCCATAAAAATACATCTCAGCGTGAAATTATACTTACCGGAGATCGAGCAACAGGTCCATTACACCTCGGGCACTATATTGGTTCATTGCAACAACGAGTCAAATTGCAAACGGAGCACGAGCAAACGATCTTGGTTGCGGACATGCAAGGGCTGACGGATAACGCGCATAACCCATCAAAGGTATCCTCTAATATTCTCAATGTCGTTGCAGATTATTTGGCTGTTGGTATCAACCCCGCTCAAACTACGATCACGTTGCAGTCTCAAATTCCAGCGTTAGCCGAGTTGACAATGTATTACAGTAATCTTGTTTCTATCGCACGATTAGAGCGAAACCCCACGGTTAAAAATGAGATTCAAAGTAAAGGCTTTGAACGCTCTATTCCCGCAGGCTTTTTAACGTATCCAATTTCTCAAGCTGCTGATATTACGGGGTTTCATGCGACGCTAGTACCAGTGGGTGATGACCAGCTGCCGATGTTAGAGCAAACTAATGAAATCGTGAGAAAAATAAACCACCTGGGTGGGAAAGAGGTTCTTAGGGAATGCCGTCCATTACTTAGTGATGCACCTCGTTTGCCGAGTACTGATGGCAAAAATAAGATGTCTAAAAGCATGGGGAATGCAATCAACCTAGGGACGTCTGAAAAGGAGATTTCTGCGGCGGTGAAATCTATGTATACCGATCCCAATCATCTGAAAATTGAGGACCCTGGCCAAGTCGAAGGGAATATTGTATTCATCTACCTCGATGCTTTTCATCCTGATAAAAATTATGTCGAACAGCTAAAAGACCATTATCGACGAGGTGGGTTAGGTGATGGTTTGACCAAGAAAGTGTTAGAAGAATGCTTACAAGAGATGCTTCGCCCTATTCGAGAAAAGCGCGCTATGTATTTGAATGATAAAGCGCAGCTGATTGATATTTTAAAACAAGGTAGTGAGCGTTCTCGCGAGAAAACCGAAAAAGTGCTATTTGATGTGAAAGATGTATTTGGTTTAAATTTGTTCTGAATTAAAAGTAGAGAGTTGAACATAAGGCACGACGACTGGTTAGCAACGTGCCTTTTTAAGTTCCCAGTCAGTCAAAGCGCATTGTTAAGAAGAAAAAAATTCACGACGAAAATCCGCGACTTCTTGTTGGTAATAGCTTTGCCATTCCGGTTCTGACAAATGTGAATGGCTAGAGGCTCTTTGCGTTCTTAGCTTGGACTCAAGTTGTTGTAATGCTTGTTGGTAATCTTTGACTTGTTTTTTTTGCTCTGTAATTTGCTGCTGACGAGCATGAATGTTTTTACTTTCTTCTTTCGTTAAGTAAGTTCGTTCTAGCTCTGCGATGATCGCCAAGCGATCTGGTAGGCTCATACTATTAGGAATCAGGGTGACCGCACGCTCATATTTTTCCTGGTTGCTTGTTAGCCCGATAGCATCTGCATGTTCTTGCCAGTCAATGGTGAGTTGCTCGAAAGCTCGCAAAAAGTTATCTGGGCTTTGAGTGTCCAGCTTTTGGGCTTCTAAATTGAAATCGTACAGCGCGAACTCATCCGCGAAAACAACATCAGCCAATTCTCCCCAGATGCTCCTTGCTTCGTTCTTCAGCTGTGCAATACGCGACGCCAGTGATTGTTGCTCATCAAATAACAAATTTCCTACACTCTCTTGCCATTGGCTGCTGAGCTGAGGGTAGTTCGCCAAAAGCTGGAATCGAGCTGAAGATAAATGCGCCTCAAACAAGGCGACCTGCTCTTCACAACTACGGTTCAACATACACTCTTGCCAAAACGTCTCAAGTTCGGCGACAAGTTTCCTGCCTTTGAGTTGAGTTAATCGCTCAGTCGTTATTTGAACTGTGGAAGGGAGCTTAGCGGTTTGTGGTGAAGTATCTGTATCGGGCACGATGCTACTCGTTTGTAGTGATGTACTGGAGACACTCTTATTTTTTGTCTTAGGGAAAGGAGAGGAAGCGAGCTCTTCTTTTTGAACATCGTGACTGAAAGTTAAAAATATCATGCCCGCCATAATGGCGGACATGATTATCAAAGCGATTTTCTTCATGGCTTGATTGTTGCGCTTACTGGGAAATGGTCAGAAAGGTTATAGTGTTTCCATAAACTCTCTGCGGTTGTGCGCGGCACGTCTACACGGTTGTCATTGAATGATTTCACCCCGTATTCACTACTCACCATAACATAGTCAAGGTATTCCACGTTTTCGCCACCTGATAACGCTTCACCTGCAAAGTTATTGATACGGGGATCAAAGGTTGACTCCGTGTAACCAGAGTACTGAGGTTCGATGGCGCTTAAGTTAGCGATCATTTGTTGGTAGTCACCAGGGAACTTTCTTTTGTTTACGTTAAAGTCGCCGCTGTATACCACAGTTTCGCTTGAAGGAATGTTAAGAGATTGGGCGAGTGCGCGGATTTGTTTGAACTGGCGCTGACGATACTCACGGGCGGTGTCTGTATCGAAAGATGCGGTATGGGTAGCAAACACATGGTAAGCCTGACCACCTTTAATTATTTCCGCATAATTTACGCCTTTATCGGCAAAGCAGTCTGTACCAGAACAATCGGGAAAGACATATTGCGCTTCGTTCACGATAGGGTAGCGACTAACTATGATTACGCCACCATCATGAATATTAACGCCTTCTTTATCTAACATCTTTGTTTGGTAAGGATATTCCTTGGCTAACTCACGTAAGAATGCTTCACGGCCGCTGGCAAACACCTCTTGCAGCGCCAAAACATCGTAACCTTTTACATGTTGAGGAATCAGTTCGTAACGATCTCCAATGTGCGATGCAATAGCCGTCAACGCCCAGATGTTATAAGTCATCAACTTAAGGTTTTGTTCTTCGTTGTCGACAGACTCCGCTACCTTGCTTGGCGTGATGGTGTAGTAAAGATCATCATATCGAGCGGTACTGTCTGACTTAAATGCCAGTTCGGTTTCTCTCGCACCAAAAGCGTTAGTGTTGGCACGATGAATGTTACGATCATCTTTGAGTGATAACTCGACATCGGCTGCGGACAAGCCGTATTCAATGGTCGAATTGTACCAATGGCCTTCCATTATTTGATTGAGTGTTATGCTTTCACCTTCAGGGCTAGAAACCACCGTTTCAAAACGGTAAGTTTGATTTGATTTCACGCCCTCCCAACGGTTGAAGCTTAATACAGATTTAGTTTCCCACGGACCAAGTACCTGCACATGTTGTTGCCACTCTTCTCCGTATTGAAGCAAATCACTGCCTTCATGTTTTACTTGAATAGTTAACGGTTGATCAGAGTTATTCGTTAGGTAAACGTCGGTATCTGCAATGCAGGGTAACGCTATCAAGCTACTTAATAAAAGGCTCCACTGCGAAAATTTCATCTTATTTTTCCATCATTTGAACTAGAGCAATCATTCTTGTTTATAAATGTTACTTGCACGTTAAATATGGATGACATCTAAGCCAGCGCTGAAAATTGTTATCAGAATGTGATCTTTATTCAATGGTTAGGATGGGGGTATTGAGTGTGTGGCCGTTGAAGCGGTGGAAAAATAATACCAACAGTCAACGAATTGCATTCACTGCAATCAAGCTGTCATCTTTGCTCTATAAGTTGTGCGGCGTCATTCATCTAGCCATATGGCTAGAACTCAAATTGATAGATGGAGCACCATGGCTAGAGCAGTAAATCCAACCGATGAAACCATCATTAAATTGTTACAAGAGCAAGGTTTGATTAGAAGTGAAGCAGAAGCACGTTTAAAGAAAGAGGTGTACCGCTTGCAACCTAATGAGATAGCAAAAGTAAAAAATTATGCCCAGCATTTTGGGATAAATGCGAAAGAAAAGCTCATCGATGAGATCTTGGATCTGCGCCGAGAAGCGCTCATGAAAAGATGTAGACACAATACGGAGCATGCGAGCCTATCTCTAAAATAGCATGTGATAAAACTATCAATTACTGGTCAAGATTTGATCTCTCAAGCCGATGTATATAAGAGCGTTCAATGATATCGAGCGCAAAAAACAGTGTGTTTTAGAGGTTAAGCTTTCACTTAAGTGAGAGGTTTGGAAAGGCTGCGGGGAGAAAGTGCATGCGTATTAAAGACTTAAGTGTCGTAAAGAAAATATCGGTTAGTTATTTAACCGTTTTTGCCGTGTTTGGTTTAGTGTCAGTAATGTTGGTGCAAGGTTTGTTAACACTGAATAAAGACATTTCAGTGTTAACAGATAAAAGTTTACCTTCTGTTGCGATTTTGAAAGGTATCCAAGTTGATATTACTAAAGTGCGTAAAGATGAGTTCTCTTTATTGCCAAACGCAAATCACCCCAAAATTGGTGAATGGTTAAAAGGCCTCGACCAATGGCGTTCTGATGTGCAGGCTGGTATTGCAGAATACGAAAAGCTCGACCTTAATAAGCGTGAAACGCAGTCCTTTAGCGTTTTTAAAGAAACTTGGAATCAATACATCAAAGAAACGAAGACTTACAACGTATTGCTAAGCCAAGGCGATGCTGAAAGTGCAAATGATGTAATTTTATCAAGTTTCGATACCTACTCAAAAGCGTTGAGCAGCTTGGATGATACCCTCGCGTTGAACGATGAGTTGGTGAATTTGATTGGCGAAGAAGTACAAAGTGAAGCGGCATTTACACAATACAGCGCTGCTGTTGGTGCGCTTGTCGTCGCATTGGTCATGGTAATGTCTGCCATGTTGCTTTCACGAGTCATCTGCGGGCCTGTTGATCGAGCACTGGAATTCGCTTCCAAAATCGCCAAGGGTCAATTGAATAATCAAATCGACGAAAGCGAATTGAGCAAAGACGAGTTAGGAACGCTGCTCAAAGAGCTTGTCGGTATGCAAACAAACTTACATTCGTTGGTTTCTGAGATTAATGACTCAACGATTCAGCTAACGGCAGCAGTAGAGGAAGTGAGTGCTATTTCTTCTCAGACCGCTTCTGGTATGCAAAATCAACAAATTGAACTTAGCTCGGTGGCTTCTGCGATGACAGAAATGCAAGCTGCTGTAAGTGAAGTGGCACAAAATACCGAAGTTGGCGCAACCTCTGCTTATTCGGCTGCGGAAGTGGCAAAGCAAGGAACGGTGACGTTACAACAAACTATCGCAGTAATTGAGCGTGTATCACATACGATCCAAGAATCAGATGAACTGGCACGTGAGCTTGAATCGAGCTCAAACAATATCAATGTGGTCGTAGATGTGATCCGCGGGATTGCCGAGCAAACAAACTTGTTAGCACTGAACGCCGCAATTGAAGCCGCTCGGGCTGGTGAACAAGGACGTGGGTTTGCTGTTGTGGCAGATGAGGTTCGTTCTCTGGCGCAACGCACTCAAGACTCCACTTCACAAATTGTGGAAATTGTTAATCAACTACAAGAGAGCAGCAGTAAAATAGGGCATTCAAGCCGTGATTGTCAGGAGGGTATTTCTCAGTGTGTTGAGCAAGTTAATGATGCTGATAGCCAGATAAAAGAAATTGAACATTCTGTCGATAACATAGCGCAAATGAGTACACAAATCGCAACGGCGTGCAGTGAGCAGAATTCTGTATCCGAAGAGCTGAATCGCAGCGTGGAGCATATTAATAGTGCTTCAACAGAGATGGCTGAGGGAGCTTCACAAACGGCTGTGGCTTGTCAGCAGATTAGTAGCCTAGCGCACAACTTGAAAACTCGAATGGGTTCATTCCAGCTCTAGTTGTTGTGTTTCAGCTTTATTCCTAACCTCATTGCTACAATAAATAAGCCGGACGAAATGTCCGGCTTATTTATTCTCTGTCTATATAAGTTCAGAGTATGCTCAACCTTGGGAGAATATGCTCGCTAGGCTGGAATACCACTGTGAAACTTAAAATCTGTATCTGGCGTAGAAATTAAATCTGCCTCTATACGTCCAAAGTAGGCGATGCGCTCGCTGATATCTTTGCCTGCGATTTGCTCCGCTAATACAAGATAATCCTGGTAATGGCGTGCTTCTGAACGTAATAAAGAAATGTAGAACTTTGCGATATCGTCATCCATATGTGGTGCTAGTTTGGCAAAACGCTCACAAGATCGGGCTTCGATGTACGCACCAATGATGAGTTTATCGATCAGCGTTTCCGGCTCATGAGTCTTCATATGCGAAATCAGTCCTTTAGCATAACGACTTGCTGGAATATTTTTGTACTCAATTCCACGACTTTCCATGATCTCTAAAACTTGATAAAAGTGGTGTAACTCCTCTTTTATCAAAAGCACCATCTTATCGATCAAATCTTGGCTGTATGGTGAGTCGGACTTAGCCATGATTGACTTAGAAATATTGCTCTTGCCTTTTAAAGTTTCCAATGAGCCTACGTTACGGTAAGCAAAATCTTCGTAGGGCTTAAACCAGTCAAGTAGAGCATGTGAACTGGATTGGTCAACGGCATACTTACGAATTAAAAACATGGCAGATTGGCCAGCTTTTAGTTCGCACAGTAGGTGGTCTAACAAAATGGTTTGAAGGTTCTCTGGTTTCTTTGCTTCCTCTACCCATTCATCAGGTGTACTGCATCGCAGAAATTGGTTAATGGGAGCAAGAAGATCTTGATAGGCGTCTAGATTCATCATTTTAGTTTTAGTACTTCACATTTTTATTGGGCATATCCGTTGTCTTGCGGATAGAAAAAAGGCTGCAATTGCAGCCTTTTTTGACCTGAAGTGAATGTTACCACTTTTTCTTCTCGCCGAAGAGAGCTTCCATGTCATTGTCACGCTCTTTGTCAGCAATCTGCTGCATTTCGGCATCGCTTTTATCTTGGCGCTTTTTATCTAAGTCACCTAACATCTCTTCAAGCTTTTGTTTCGCTTGGATAGAATAAGGATCGCTCTTAGTGCTCAAAGCATCGATACCTTTACGCAGCAGTTGAAGCGCGGTGCCTGGTTGGCCACGAGCGATAGAGTCGTTTGCTCTTTTGATGACATTTTCAATGTTGATGCGAATTTGCATCGTTTCCAAGCGCGCATTTTCGGTGACGTAAGTCTGGGTATCCAATCGGCCTTTGTTGTGCTCGTTACGGATAGTGTCGCGAAGTCGTTTAACCAGCTTAAGCATGACGATAGCTTGTTTATCACTACTCGGCATCTTGAAAGTGGTACTCTCGCCAGTAGGACCATTCTCTTTTAGCTGCGTAATCTGCTGCTTCATATTTTCGATACGTTGAGCAAGTTGCTTGTTCTTCGGGTCCAGCTCATGCATGCTCTCTAGCGCGTCAAGAATACGATTGTTTAGACACAGCAACAGCTCTTTACTAAAAGGGATATGGTGCGCATGACCAATCAACTCTTCAGTACCATCTATCAAGGCTACATATCGCGCTGATTCCTGCCTTTTTGCGGTTTCAACTTTAACCTTATATTGCAACATAATGTTATAGCCTAGGATTAACACCAGTAGGATGGCTACCAAAGCGATTATTAAACCAATATTCATATCTTTGCGTCTGCTTTACTTTTCTGCGGCTAGCGTTAAAGAATACATGAATCTTATCTTACTCGGCACCTTATTTGTTTGATTATTTTGTCTCTCCCACGTTTTAGTTACTGATAGAAGTCACATCATAGAACTTCGGTCATTTATTGGCTCAACTTTGTGCATATTGTTTCTTGCTTGAAGATTATTAGTATGTGATTGAGGTATAAGTTAGAAATTGCTGTTCATTTCGATTTGAACGCGTTATAACTAATTATTATATCGCTCGCTTGAGTGGCCAATAAACTCTCTCATGAATAAGTAAGGGATTACGATGAAACTGCAGCAGCTGAAGTATATTGTTGAGGTTGTAAACCATAATCTGAATGTATCTGCAACGGCGGAAAGCTTATATACCTCTCAGCCAGGTATTAGTAAACAGGTTCGGTTGCTGGAAGATGAGTTAGGTATTCAGATTTTTGAACGTAGCGGTAAGCACTTAACGCAAGTGACGCCAGCTGGAGAAGAAATTGTACGTATCTCTCAAGAAATTCTCGCTCGTGTAGAAAGTATCAAAGCGGTGGCTGGAGAGCACACCCATCCAGAAATGGGGACGCTGAATATCACCACGACACATACGCAGGCTCGTTATGCACTGCCAGATGTCATCAAAGGTTTTACTTCTCGTTATCCAAAAGTGTCGTTACACATGCACCAAGGTACACCGTCACAAATGTCTGAGGCGATAGCTAAAGGCACTGCGAATTTTGCGATTGCGACAGAAGCTCTTCACTTATATCAAGATGCCATCATGCTGCCTTGTTATCACTGGAATCGTTCAATAGTTGTGCCTAAAGACCACCCACTAGCGAAGAAAGACAAAGTAACGATCAGTGATCTTGCCGCTTACCCATTAGTCACTTACGTGTTCGGTTTTACTGGTCGTTCAGAGCTGGATACAGCATTCAACCGCGAAGGTTTAACCCCGCGAGTGGTGTTCACGGCAACTGATGCAGACGTCATTAAAACTTACGTTCGTATGGGTATTGGTGTGGGTGTGATTGCAAGCATGGCTGTGGATGAAGAGCAGGACGGTGACTTGGTTGCAATAGATGCGAGCCATTTGTTTGGCGCGAGCACCACGAGCATCGGCTTCCGCCGTGGTACATTCTTACGCTCTTACATGTTCGATTTTATGGAGCGTTTTGCACCGCACTTAACGCGTCCAGTGGTTGAGCAGGCGATTTCGTTGAAGTCTAATGCAGAAATCGAAGAGATGTTTAAAGACATCGAGCTTCCGGTCAGATAACACTTCATTGATGTTTCGATTCCCTCTACAATGCGCTCGTTGTAGGGGGATCTATGAAAACGCAATTTCAGTTTATTAATGACTGCTTAATCGAAAACCAATCTTTGTGGCGATTCGAGCCTTTTAAAAGCAGCATTCACACATCATTACCTTGGCAGGAGCAACATCCTCGACTGTGCCAATGGCTAGCGTCTCTTACTCCCTCTCAAATCGAAGAATACAAAGCAGCACCAGAACTCGCGTTAAAAGCACTTAGTCCGTTTTTGCCTGAGCTTGAACAACTCGCAGAACTGACTCATTTAGAGCTTTTGTCGTTAAACGGCTTGGAACTCGCTCGTGGTTTAGATAACGGTATTCCGGGACGTAAGTTGGAGCAAATTAGCTCGATGGGTGAAGCTGCAATTCAACAACACTGTGGCGAAGAATGGCTAGAATGGTGCTCAGGTAAAGGTTACTTGGGGCGAATCCTGACAACGCAAACCGATCAGCCTGTAACCAGCTTTGAATACCAACAAGCACTGTGCGATTCGGGGCAACAAGCAGCCAATGAACATCATTGGAAGATGACGTTTATTCAAGGCGACGCGTTTGATAGCAAAGCGAAAGCCGTGTTTAAGCCAACGCAACACGCAGTAGCACTGCATGCATGCGGTGACCTTCACGCTCGTCTAATGCAGTACGGCAGTGAAAATGGGATTGCTGCGATGACCATATCACCTTGTTGTTACCACTTGATTCAGTCGGAACAATACCAGCCGATGTCGGAATCGGGCAGGGCTTCTTCTCTCTCATTGTCTAAGCAAGAACTGCGTATCCCATTACAACAAACGGTGACAGGAGGAGAGCGCGTGCGTCGTCATCGTCAGCAGGAAATGATGTTTCGTCTTGGGTTTGATTTGATCACGCGACAAGCTTTGGGAATGGCAGAGTATCAGCCTGTGCCGAGTATCCGTAAGTCGCAATTAAGTGATGGTTTTGAATCTTTATGTCGCTGGGCAGCGGAGCAAAAAGGCATTGTTCTTCCTCAAGAAATCGATTTCTCTCATTTTGAAAAGTTAAGCGAACAACGCTTCTGGCAAATGGAGAGAATGAGCTTAGTGCAACTTGTTTTTCAACGTCCGTTGGAGATCTGGCTCGCATTAGACAAAGTGCTTTATCTTGAAGAACGTGGTTACCGTGTTAGATTGTCAGAGTTTTGCCCTAAATCGGTCACACCTAGAAATATTTTAATTTGTGCATATAAGATTTAGTTATTCTTTATAGCCAAACGCTCTATATGAAAAAGCCCACTTATGAGTGGGCTTTTGTAAACAAAACGTGACAAGTTATGTTTTATTTTGTCATTAATTAAACATAGCGATAGCTTGAGTTGGTTCAACGTATTCCAAGTCAAAGCTTTCTGCTACTTCTTTACATGTTACTTTTCCGTGAATAACGTTTAGACCTTCAAGGAAGCCTTTGTCTTCTAGAAGTGCTTCGCGGTAGCCTTTATTTGCTAACTTCACGATGTATGGAAGCGTAGCGTTGTTGAGTGCAAATGTTGAAGTGCGAGCAACTGCGCCAGGCATATTTGCTACACAGTAGTGAACCACTTCATCAACGATGTAAGTTGGATCTGCGTGAGTTGTCGCGTGTGAAGTTTCGAAACAACCGCCTTGGTCAATTGCCACGTCAACCACTGCTGCACCAGGCTTCATCTTAGCAATGTGCTCTTTAGTGACCAGTTTAGGTGCTGCTGCGCCAGGAATTAGAACGGCACCGATAACAAGGTCCGCTTCTAGAACATGCTTCTCGATAGCGTCTTCAGTAGAATAAACCACTTTTGCGCGACCTTGGAATTCTTCGTCAAGCTTACGAAGTGTGTCTACGTTACGGTCTAGAATAGTGACGTCAGCGCGAAGGCCAACCGCCATACGAGCAGCGTTTGCACCAACAACGCCACCACCAACGATAACGACTTTTGCAGGTTCAACACCAGGTACGCCGCCTAGGAGCAGACCACGACCGCCGTGCGATTTTTCCAACGTTTGCGCACCAGCTTGGATAGACATCCGACCTGCCACTTCTGACATTGGTGCTAACAGTGGCAAACGACCCATATTATCTGTTACAGTCTCATAGGCTATACAGACAGCTTTGCTCTTGATTAGCTCATCAGTTTGTGGAAAATCTGGTGCTAGGTGTAAATAAGTAAATAAAATTTGCCCTTCGCGGAGCATTGCTCTCTCTACTGCTTGGGGTTCTTTTACTTTTACAATCATGTCTGCTTGCGCAAATACGTCAGCAGCATGAGGGAGAATGGATGCGCCGACAGCGATGTAATCATCGTCTGAAAAACCAATGCCGGCACCTGCATTGGTCTCAACTAAAACTTGGTGACCATGTGAGATGAGTTCTCTCACGCTAGCTGGGATCATACCAACACGATATTCGTGATTCTTGATTTCCTTAGGTACGCCAATGATCATCCTGTATCCTCTTTCTATAATGGTTGTATTAACTGTTAGTAGGGTGTTATTGTCGAATTAATAACTAGTATAGTTATAGATTTGTAAAATTTGGCACCAAATATTAAAAAGTTGTAGTATATTTTTTTGCAAGGAAGTAATAAGGTGGAATAAAAAATGGCAGACAACTATAAAAAGCCGTCCAAGGAACTAGACCGTATCGACCGCAACATTCTTAATGAGCTGCAGAAAGACGGTCGTATTTCAAACGTTGAGCTTTCAAAACGTGTGGGACTTTCTCCAACGCCATGTTTGGAGCGTGTACGTCGCTTAGAGCGTCAGGGTTATATCACAGGGTATACTGCATTATTGAATCCGCAGTTCCTGGATGCATCACTATTAGTATTCGTTGAGATTACGCTAAACCGTGGTGCGCCGGATGTGTTTGAGCAGTTTAACTCAGCTGTTCAAAAGCTAGACGACATACAAGAGTGTCATCTTGTTTCAGGTGACTTTGACTATCTTCTTAAAACCCGTGTATCAGATATGGGTGCTTACCGCCGACTATTGGGCGATACGTTACTACGTCTACCTGGCGTAAATGACACTCGCACATACGTTGTTATGGAAGAAGTGAAACAATCTAACCAGCTTGTGATCAAAACTCGTTAATTTCTTGCAAAGAAAGCGGTATATGCTTCCGCTTTCGCCAGAGAGTAATTGGGTTTTTCTCCTTGATATGGTTAAATCAATTTACCGAGCGGCTTGATGCCGCTCGGAATGTTTTGCAATTTCCTATTTCATTTCCATATTCAAGTTGATTTATGTTCAAAGAGAACGCAAAGAAAGTCGAAACCATTATCAAAACCAGTGAAGAGCCCCAGTCTTCACGCTTAAATGGCTTCCAACGCTTAAAAGAGTGCTGCTTTATCGTTGGCGTTCTTAGCTCGGTATTGCTTGCGGTTGCACTATTTACCTTCAGTCCGGCCGATCCTTCTTGGTCCCAAACCGCATGGGGAGGGGATATCGATAATGCTGGTGGCCTTTTCGGCGCTTGGCTAGCCGATACTCTATTCTTCACATTTGGCTCTCTCGCTTACCCAATCCCTTTCTTGCTAGCGGCGGCTGCATGGGTGATTTGCCGTAAACGAGGAGAAGATGAGCCCATTGATTTCATGCTATGGGGTACAAGGCTGCTCGGTCTTGTCGTCCTTATTATGACCAGTTGCGGTCTTGCCGATATTAATTTTGATGACATTTGGTATTTTTCATCCGGAGGTGTGGTCGGGGATGTGTTGTCTAGCCTCGCTTTACCTACATTAAATGTACTCGGTACCACATTGGTACTGCTGTTCTTGTGGGGAGCGGGCTTTACGCTCTTCACTGGCATCTCATGGCTTAACATCGTGGAATGGCTTGGTGATCGTGCATTAGCACTAATCGCCGCGCTTGCAAATAAGGCAAGAGGTTCAGAGCAGGAAGTTTTAGAACCTCAGCTTGATGAGTTTGTAGAAGATAAAGTCTCTACGCCTAAACATAATGTAGACCATGAAATTGATGATGAGCCGCTTCCTCATTTAACGGCGTACGATGTCGATGAACCGAAAGAGTCGGCGCCAGCGCATGAGTATCCTATTTATATGCCGCAAGCTAAACCTGATAAGCCTGCGGAACAGGCGATGGTAGAACCAACGCCACCACAACGCAAGGCTACGGTTAATGCTGCGCCAGTTTATTCTGAACCTGAGCCTCAAATACAACCTATCCATACGGTTAACACTGATAACGTTGATCCGCTCTTGGAACGCACCGAGCAACTGAATGTTACGATAGAAGAGCTTGAAGCAGCGGCGCAACAAGCAGATGACTGGGGAACTGAAGAGCAGGCAGCCCCATCATTTGCAGACACTTACTCTTCCTATGTAGAGCAACATACAGCTACAGAAGAACCGATCAGTGTTGAACCAGATTATGCGGAGTACGAACAATTTGAAGCAGAGCAAGTACAGCAGCCAAGTATTGAGCATCCTGTACATGAAGAGCCTGCAATTGATTCTGCTGTGTTAGATAGCATCACGGCGCAAACGGAATCGAGCCAACATATTGAGCCTACGATCTCTGACTTTGATGTGTTAGATGATGAAGACGAAGTGGAGTCTCAGCCTGCGCAGCAAGTACAGCCAACAACGCCTCATCAGCAAGTTGCAACACCTTCAACAACATTTGAACCTGCACCTCAAAAAGTGGAGGTAGAAGAGGTCCAAGACAACGACCAAGACGTTACCGCATTCCAAGATATGGTTTCCAATGCGCAAGCCAAAGTCGCTGCAACACAGAACCCATTTTTGGTACAGAAAGAAGAAAACTTGCCAGTTCCGGAAGAGCCACTCCCAACGCTCGAGTTGCTTTATCATCCAGAAAAACGTGAAAACTTTATCGACCGTGATGCGTTAGAGCAGGTCGCTCGATTGGTAGAGAGCAAACTCGCTGACTACAAAATCAAAGCCGATGTGGTTGGTATTTATCCTGGTCCAGTGATCACTCGTTTTGAGCTTGATTTGGCGCCGGGGGTGAAAGTAAGTCGTATTTCTGGTCTTTCAACTGACTTAGCGCGTGCATTGTCTGCGATGGCGGTACGTGTCGTGGAAGTAATCCCTGGCAAGCCTTACATCGGTTTGGAACTGCCAAACATGAGTCGTCAGACGGTCTATTTATCTGATGTCATCAGTAGCCCTCAGTTTGAGCAAGCAACGTCACCAACAACGGTTGTGTTAGGTCAAGACATTGCGGGTGAAGCCGTGGTGGCCGATCTTGCGAAGATGCCTCACGTGCTAGTAGCAGGTACAACAGGTTCTGGTAAGTCGGTGGGTGTGAACGTGATGATTTTGAGCATGCTGTATAAAGCAGGTCCAGAAGATGTACGCTTCATCATGATTGACCCGAAAATGCTAGAGCTTTCTATTTATGAAGGTATCCCTCATCTTCTTTCTGAAGTTGTGACTGATATGAAAGACGCATCAAATGCTCTACGTTGGTGTGTGGGCGAGATGGAACGTCGTTACAAATTGATGTCGGCATTAGGTGTACGTAATGTGAAGGGCTTCAACGAAAAATTGAAGATGGCAGCAGAAGCGGGCCACCCAATCCATGACCCGTTCTGGCAGGAAGGCGACAGCATGGATACTGAACCGCCATTGCTAGAAAAGCTGCCTTACATCGTCGTTGTTGTTGACGAATTTGCTGACCTAATGATGGTGGTAGGTAAGAAAGTTGAAGAACTGATTGCTCGCTTGGCGCAAAAAGCGCGTGCGGCAGGTATTCACTTAATTCTTGCGACTCAGCGTCCATCGGTTGATGTTATTACCGGTCTAATTAAAGCGAACATTCCAACTCGTGTTGCGTTTACGGTATCGACTAAAACGGACTCTCGTACAATCCTAGATCAAGGCGGCGCAGAATCACTACTTGGTATGGGTGATATGTTGTATCTACCGCCGGGGTCAAGTCATACAACTCGTGTTCACGGTGCATTTGCATCAGATGATGATGTTCATGCTGTTGTAAACAACTGGAAAGCGCGTGGTAAACCGAACTACATTGAAGAGATCATCAGTGGAGATCAAACTCCAGAAAGTCTATTGCCAGGTGAGCAAATGGAAGCGGATGAAGATGTAGACCCGCTCTTCGATCAAGTTGTTGAGCACGTGGTTCAATCACGTCGAGGTTCGGTTTCCGGTGTTCAGCGCCGATTTAAGATAGGTTACAACCGTGCCGCCCGTATTGTAGAGCAGCTTGAAGCGCAGGGCATCGTAAGTGCTCCGGGTCATAACGGTAACCGTGAAGTACTGGCACCTGCGCCACCAAAAGATTAATGAACTTGTGTTACTCACCTCAGTCCAACTGAGGTGAGTGGTTCTAATAATAGGTATCTGAATGAAAAAACTATTTTCAGCGAAACTTTTCTCCGCGCTTGTTTTAAGCTTTTCCCTCTTCTCTACTGCACACGCAGCATCTCCTAAAGATGAATTAAACAAACGCCTTTCTATGAATGATGGCTTTAGTGCAGATTTCTCTCAGCAGGTTATCAGCCCTGAAGGCGAAACGGTTATGGAAGGAGAAGGTACGGTTGAAATTGCCCGCCCAAGCCTGTTCCGTTGGAGCACAACATTCCCTGATGAGAACCTATTGGTCTCTGACGGTAAGACATTGTGGTACTACAGCCCATTCATCGAGCAAGTGAGCATCTACTGGCAAGAGCAAGCAACAGAGCAAACGCCATTTGTTTTGCTAACGCGTAACCGAGCAAGTGATTGGAATAACTACAAAATATCTCAAAAAGGTGACCAGTTCACTCTCATTCCTACCGCAGTAGACTCCACACAAGGTCAATTCCAGATTAATATTGATGCCAAAGGTGTCGTGAAAGGCTTCAACGTGGTTGAGCAAGACGGTCAAAAAGGTTTGTTCACCTTTAACAACGTGAAGCTGGGTAAACCAAAAGCAGACAGATTCACATTCACAATTCCAAAAGGTGTGGAAGTGGATGACCAAAGGAATTAATTGGTAGTGAGTAATTACACATTAGATTTCTCGGGGGACGAAGATTTTCGTCCCCTTGCTGCTCGTATGAGACCGGAAACAATCGAGCAATACATTGGACAGCAGCACATTTTAGGCCCTGGTAAGCCACTGCGCCGTGCGCTAGAGGCGGGTCACATTCACTCTATGATCCTTTGGGGACCACCAGGCACAGGCAAAACGACATTAGCGGAAGTGGCTGCAAACTACGCCAATGCTGAAGTAGAGCGTGTGTCTGCCGTAACGTCTGGTGTGAAAGAAATCCGTGCTGCAATCGAGAAAGCACGTGAGAACAAAATGGCGGGTCGCCGCACCATCTTATTTGTGGATGAGGTGCATCGCTTCAACAAATCTCAACAAGACGCGTTTTTACCGCATATCGAAGATGGCACGGTTACCTTTATTGGTGCGACGACAGAAAACCCATCGTTTGAGTTAAACAACGCATTGCTGTCACGTGCACGTGTCTACAAGCTAACGTCTCTCGATAAAGATGAAATCTCACTGGCGCTGAATCAAGCGATCAGTGACAAAGAGCGTGGCTTGGGCAATACACCCGCACATTTCGCTGATAACGTATTAGACCGCCTAGCAGAACTGGTCAACGGTGATGCTCGCATGTCTCTCAATTATCTTGAGCTGCTCTACGACATGGCAGAAGATAATGCGCAAGGTGAAAAAGAGATCACGCTTAAGTTGCTGGCTGAAGTGGCAGGGGAGAAAGTCTCTCGCTTCGATAACAAAGGTGATATCTGGTATGACTTAATCTCTGCGGTCCACAAATCCATTCGTGGCTCTAACCCAGATGCGGCGCTTTACTGGGCTGCACGTATGATTGCTGCGGGTTGTGATCCTCTTTATATTGCCCGTCGATTACTTGCGATAGCATCGGAAGATGTCGGCAATGCGGACCCTAGAGCCATGCAAGTGGCACTCTCCGCGTGGGACTGTTTTACACGCGTTGGTCCAGCAGAAGGTGAACGTGCGATTGCTCAAGCTATTGTTTATCTCGCGTGCGCTCCAAAGAGTAATGCCGTTTACGTTGCTTGGAAACAAGCGCTAACGGACGCTCATAACTTACCTGAATATGAAGTGCCGCATCACCTTCGAAATGCGCCAACCAGTTTGATGAAAGACATGGGTTATGGGGCTGAGTATCGTTATGCTCACGATGAGCCTGGTGCTTACGCAGCAGGTGAGCAATATTTGCCGCCTGAAATGGGCGATCGTAGGTACTATCAGCCGACAAATCGTGGTCTGGAGACCAAAATCGGCGAAAAGTTAGATTACTTGGCTACTTTAGACGCAAATAGCCCACAAAAGCGCTATGAAAAGTAGGCGTTTTTGGATACATTTGTTTAGTAAATTTTTTTAACGCGTACGCTTGGAAAGTGCGCGTGATTTCACAACAAAAAGCATAGGATTAACAATGCTGGATTCTAAATTACTTCGTACAGAGCTGGATGAAACAGCTGCTAAACTGGCGCGTCGTGGCTTTAAGCTAGACGTAGATACTATTCGTAAACTTGAAGAACAACGTAAGTCCATTCAAGTAGAAGTAGAAAATTTACAATCCACGCGTAACTCCATCTCCAAGCAAATCGGCCAAAAAATGGCGGCTGGCGACAAAGAAGGCGCAGAAGAGATCAAGAAACAAATCGGTACGCTAGGTAGCGATCTTGATGCGAAGAAAGTTGAACTTGAGCAAGTAATTGCTCAACTAGACGAATTCACGCGTTCTGTACCAAACATCCCAGCAGATGAAGTGCCAGATGGCAAAGATGAAAACGACAACGTTGAAATCTCTCGTTGGGGTGAGCCAAAGTCTTACGACTTCGAACTGAAAGATCACGTTGACCTAGGCGAAATGGGCGACGGTCTAGACTTCGCAAGTGCAGTTAAGATCACTGGCGCACGTTTCATCGTGATGAAAGGCCAATTTGCTCGTCTACACCGTGCAATCGCTCAGTTCATGCTGGATCTTCACACTGAAGAGCACGGCTACACAGAAATGTACGTACCTTACCTAGTAAACTCTGACAGCCTATTCGGTACTGGTCAGCTTCCTAAGTTTGGTAAAGATCTTTTCCACACTGAGCCGCTAGTAGAAAAAGTAAACGACGAAGAGCCACGTAAACTGTCTCTAATCCCTACTGCAGAAGTACCTGTAACGAACCTAGTTCGTGACACGATTTCTGACGAAGCGGATCTACCAATTAAGATGACAGCTCACACGCCATGTTTCCGTTCAGAAGCAGGTTCTTACGGTCGTGATACTCGTGGTTTGATTCGTATGCACCAGTTCGACAAAGTTGAGCTAGTACAAATCACTAAGCCAGAAGATTCAATGAACGCACTAGAAGAGCTAACAGGTCACGCTGAGAAAGTTCTACAACTTCTTGAGCTTCCTTACCGTAAAGTGGTTCTATGTACAGGTGACATGGGCTTCGGCGCTCGTAAGACTTACGACCTAGAAGTTTGGGTTCCTGCTCAAGAAACTTACCGTGAAATCTCTTCATGTTCTAACATGTGGGACTTCCAAGCTCGTCGTATGCAAGCGCGTTTCCGTCGTAAAGGCGAGAAGAAACCTGAGCTTGTACACACGCTAAACGGTTCTGGTCTAGCTGTAGGTCGTACAATGGTTGCTATCCTAGAAAACAACCAAGAAGCAGACGGCCGTATTGCAATCCCTACAGTACTTCAGAAGTACATGGCGGGCGCAACGCACATCGGTTAATTCATTAACCACTAGAACACCAAAACCCAGCCTTAGTGCTGGGTTTTTTGTTATCTGCGTCGAGTGAAAATTGATTATTACTAAGCTGCAATAGTGTTTTCGAATTTACCCTAATTATCTTGTTATTTGTAATCGATATAATCATCCACCTTACCACGGTAAGTAGATTTTCTCATTCAAGTAACGAGGAGGGCTTATGGCCGTAGGGTGGGCCAATGACGATAGCGTCAGCCAACAAATTCAAAACACAATAGACGACGAGATTTCCCGTGTTCGTGGCAGTATCGCAAGGGGTGAAAGCGCCCATTATTGCGATGAGTGTGGTGATGAGATCCCAGAAGCACGTCGTTTTGCTATGAAAGGCGTTCGTTTGTGTATCGAATGTCAGTCAACAATCGAATTGGTGTCTCAACGCCAAGCATTGTTCAATAGACGAGCGAGTAAAGACAGTCAACTCCGATAACTTTACTGCTCTAATAAATAACGAGACGGTTTGAGTCTCATACTCAAACCGTTTTCATGTTCAATTGAACTATGAAGCGAAGCAGTCTTTACGTTGTAACGCAGCATCAATCGCATTCACTAACTTTTCAATATCTTCTGGCTTGCTGATGAACGGCGGCATCATATAAATCAGTTTGCCAAATGGACGAATCCACACTCCGTGTTCAACAAACAAGGCTTGGATGGTTTCCATATTCACAGGGCGATACGTCTCCACTACGCCAATGGCACCTAACCAACGGGTGTTTTTTACCAACTCGTGTTCTTCAAGTTTTGGCAGTAACTCAGAAAACAACGCTTCGATTTGTTGGGTTTGCTGTTGCCAGTTACCTTGTTCAATCAATTCCAAACTTGCAGTGGCAACAGCGCAGGCAAGTGGGTTACCCATAAAGGTTGGGCCGTGCATAAAACAGCCTGCATCACCACCACAAACGGTGTCTGCTACGTGTTTGCTCGCCAGGGTCGCAGAGAGGGTCATGTAGCCGCCAGTGAGTGCTTTCCCGACACACAGAATGTCTGGTTGAATGTCTGCATGTTCGCAGGCAAACAACTTACCGGTACGACCAAATCCGGTAGCGATCTCATCTGCAATCAATAACAAGCCGTATTTGTCGCAAAGCCTACGCACGCCTTTGAGAAATTCTGGATGGTAGATGCGCATGCCGCCTGCGCCTTGAACAATAGGTTCTAGGATCACCGCAGCAAGTTCTTGATGGTGCGTATCAATCTTATGCTCGAAGTCAGTAAGAGCTTCTGGATCCCATTCATCCCAATAACCACAAGTTGGTGACTCCGCAAAGATATGCTCAGGCAAAAAGCCTTTGTAGAGAGAGTGCATTGAGTTGTCAGGATCGGTGACCGACATCGCCGCAAACGTATCGCCGTGATAACCGTGTCGCAAAGTAAGAAACTTCGGTCGGCGTTCGCCTTTTGCATGCCAATATTGAAGTGCCATTTTTAAGCTGACTTCTACGGCAACAGAGCCTGAATCGGCAAGGAATACATGTTCAAGATTACTTGGTGCTAGGGATAGCAACTTCTTACACAAACTGATTGCTGGCTGGTGGGTAATCCCGCCAAACATCACGTGAGAGACCTTATCGATTTGCTGGTGAGCGGCTTGATTTAAGTGCGGATGGTTATAGCCGTGGATCGTCGACCACCAAGAAGACATGCCATCGACCAGCTCAGTACCATCTTCCAATTTAATGTGCACACCATTTGCCGATGCCACTGGGTAGCAGGTCAGAGGTGTCAATGTAGAAGTGTAAGGATGCCAGATATGCTGGCGGTCGAAGGCGAGATCCATGTGCGATTCCAATAGTAATTGAGGTTAAAAAATAAACAGGTGTAAACCTTGCTCTTTTGTGTTGTGTTGACAGTTTATCGAGACTCAGTAGACTGTCAACACAACAACAAAAGTGACTAAAGGAATACACGTGGAAGTTCGTCATAACTGGACGCATGCTGAAGTGCGCGATCTCATGGAAAAACCATTCATGGATCTCCTATTCGAAGCGCAGCTTGTACATCGTCAATATCAACAAACCAACCATGTTCAAGTAAGCACGCTTCTGTCGATTAAGACAGGTGCTTGTCCAGAAGATTGTAAGTACTGTCCTCAGAGTGCTCGTTACACCACAGACATCGAAAAAGAGCGTCTGATGGAAGTAGAACGCGTACTCGATGCTGCGCAAAAAGCCAAAAATGCTGGTTCTACTCGATTCTGTATGGGCGCAGCATGGAAAAACCCGAAAGAGCGTGACATGCCACATTTGACCGACATGATCAAAGGCGTGAAGGGCATGGGTTTAGAAACGTGTATGACATTAGGCATGTTGACGCCAGATCAAGCAAAGCAATTGGCAACCGCAGGTCTGGATTACTACAACCACAACCTAGATACCTCACCTGAATTTTACGGCAACATCATTACCACACGTACTTACCAAGACCGTTTAGATACTTTGTCTCACGTTCGTGATGCTGGCATGAAGATTTGTTCCGGTGGCATCATCGGCATGGGTGAAAGTGCTAACGACCGAGCTGGTTTGTTGGTTGAATTGGCTAACTTACCGGTACACCCTGAAAGCGTTCCAATCAACATGCTCGTGAAGGTAAAGGGGACACCACTGGAAGAAGTGGATGATGTTGAGCCTTTCGATTTCATTCGCCTGATTGCGATTGCACGAATCATGATGCCTCAATCAGCCGTTCGTTTATCCGCTGGCCGTGAAAACATGAACGAACAAATGCAAGCGCTGTGTTTTATGGCGGGTGCAAACTCCGTTTTCTATGGCTGCAAGCTTCTGACCACGCCAAACCCTTCTGAAGACAAAGACATGATGCTGTTCAACAAGCTCGGTATTAACAGCCAAGAGGTGTCTCAAAAGCCTGATGAAATCGAAGAAAACGAGTTACTCGATCGCGTCGTAGAGCGCGTTGCTGCCCGTCCGACAAAAGACGACCTTTTCTACGATGCCAGCGTTTAAATCTCGTATCGAGTCCGCCCTTGCTGAGCGTAAAACGCAAGGGTTGAATCGTTCTATGAATGTGGTGTTTGCCGGTAACCAGTCCGTTTTGGAACACGAAGGTAGACGCTACATTAATTTCTCAAGTAATGATTATTTGGGATTGGCTAATGACCAAGCGCTTGTTCGGGCTTGGCAGCAAGGTTTAAGCGTATATGGTAGTGGCAGTGGAGCATCACCGATGGTGACTGGCTTTAGTGCCGCGCACAGCAATTTAGAAGCCGCACTGACCGAATGGTTGGGTTACGACAGAGCAATTCTGTTTGGTTCTGGATTCAGTGCTAATCAAGCCTTGTTGTTCACCTTGTTGGAAAAATCAGACGTATTGATCCAAGACCGTTTGAACCATGCCTCACTGATGGAAGCGGGGGCGTTGTCACCAGCTAAGATGAAGCGCTTCAAACACAATGACATCGAGCACCTAAAGTCGCTGATTAATAGCGAAGACAACCATCTAGTTGTGACTGAAGGGGTATTCAGCATGGACGGCGACTGTGCGCCGCTTAGCGATATAGCTGAAGTCACTCGTAGTCATGATGCTTGGTTTGCTGTCGATGACGCTCATGGTATTGGCGTTCTTGGTCAATCCGGTGGTGGTTCTTGTGAGTTGGCAACGTTTAAACCCGAGATACTGATCGTTACTTTCGGCAAAGCGTTTGGTATGTCTGGCGCGGCTATTTTATGTGACCACGCAACGGGGGACTTTTTAACTCAGTTTGCTCGTCACCATGTGTATTCCACAGCGATGCCTCCGGCACAAGCCTATGCGCTAACGCATGCGGTTTCTATCGTTCAAGAGCAGTCTTGGCGACGTGAAAAGCTTTCAGAGCTTAGTGAAGTGTATCGAGACTGCCTCAGCGATCTGGAGGGCTTTGTTGAGACTCAGACTTCGATTAAGCCGTTTGTGATTGGTGAATCTGAACTGGCTTTGCAGGTTGCGAGCGCTTGTCGCCAAAACGGCATTTGGGTTACCGCTATTCGACCACCGACGGTGCCTAAAGGGACGTCTCGCCTTCGAATCACACTCACTGCCAATCACACCAACGAACAAGTTAAAACGCTTTCAATGGCATTGAAGCAAGCATTAGGAGCGCTGTAATGGATAATGCAACTACCGCATTAGCGCAAACGCTCGCGTTAGAGAGTTTCCATCAAGATAAAGACGCGATTGCCTCTTCGTTTGGTAAAGCAGCAGAAACATACGATAAACATGCGGCTTTTCAACGTGATGTCGGGCATCAGCTGCTTGATAAACTTCCTGAAAACTTGACGGGAAAACGTGTATTGGATTTAGGTTGTGGCACGGGTTATTTCTCCCAACTACTTCAACAACGCGGTGCGGAAGTAGTCTGCGGCGATATCTCTCAAGCCATGTTAGATAAAGCAGAGCAGCGTTGTGGTGCAGTACGAATGCACTACCAAGTTGCTGATGCTGAAAACTTACCATTTGACGATGATAGCTTCGATTATGTGTTTTCAAGTTTAGCGCTGCAATGGTGTACAGATTTAAGTTACCCACTAAAAGAAGTGCGCCGCGTGCTAAAAAATGGTGGGAAAGCGTGGTTCTCTACACTGGTTGATGGATCACTGTATGAGCTGCGTGCATCATGGGAAAAAATTGATGCATATCAACACGTCAATAACTTTCTAACGCTCAATCAGGTAAAAATTGCGTTAGCGCAATCTCGATGTGACAGCCATCAACTAGACTTGACCACCATCACAGTTTGGTACGACTCTGCATTTTCAGTTATGCGTGACCTCAAAGGTATAGGTGCAAATCACGTAAGCGGGCGCTCACACGGTTTAACTAGTCGCGAGACTTTGTTAAAAGTTGAGCATGCGTACCAAGCGTTTAAAAACGATCAAGGTCTTCTACCTGCAAGTTATCAGGTTTGTTTTGGAGTAATACATCTATGATTGATGCTTTTTTTATTGCTGGTACGGATACTGATGTTGGAAAGACGGTAGCGTCTAAAGCCATTTTGCAAGCGATCGCCGCAAAAGGACTAAACACTATTGGTTATAAGCCAGTGGCAGCAGGGAGTGACAAGACTGAAGCCGGATGGCGTAACTCTGATGCTTTACACTTACAAGACGCCGCAACACTCGATGTGGCCTATGATGATGTGAACCCATACGCTTTAGAGTTGCCTGCTTCTCCCCACATTGCAGCGAAGCATGAACATGTCGAAATAAGTTACGATGTTCTGAGTCAAAAACTGGCTCAACATAAGCAGCAAGCCGATGTTGTTCTCGTTGAAGGTGCTGGAGGCTGGCGTGTGCCAGTATCCGATACGGACTGTTTATCTACATGGGTAAAAGAAGAGCAGTTACCTGTTGTACTGGTGGTTGGCATTAAATTAGGCTGTTTGAGCCACGCTTTACTCACAGCAGAGAGTATTAAAGCGGATGGTTTGAATCTTGTTGGCTGGGTGGCAAACCGCGTCAACCCAGGCACAGAGCACTACGCTGACATTATCGAGATGCTAGAAGCACGTATCGATGCACCTAAGCTTGGGGAAATTCCATATATTCCAAGTGCTAAACGTAAAGAGCTAGGCAAGTACATTAATGTAGAGCCGTTGCTAAACACTGACTAATGGTGTTTAGGGTAAAAGACTAAAAAACCAAAGGGCTGCGCAATGCAGCCCTTTCTTGTTGGTGTAAGCTAAAAAGTCAGATTACTTATCTTGGCTGAGCCCCATCAATGCTTGTTGTGTTTCTGCAACACGCTGAGACATATGATGATCGGTTGAAATACCAAGTTGTTGCTTTGCCTCGTCCTCTGAGATGCCTAGGTGACAACGCAGTAAATCAATAGCCATTTGATAGTCGTTAGTTTCTACCATGGTTTTTCCCTCAATACATGGAGTTTTTGAGCTCACCCAATGCACTTTTTGCAATGTACTTAGAGTGGCTCTGTTTTGTTCATCTCATTCGAATTTAGCATGTCCATGTAGCCGCACAATAAGACCAAAGTCTATAGCAGAGCTAACGTACTGTTTTTGGTCTATTAAAAAATTTCTAGCTAAGTTGCTAAGAGGTGATAGATTTAACACCAAGATCATCTATCAATAGATGATGGGTAGCTCAGAGCTTATTTTATCATTTTGATAAATGTATATGAACGGAGGTTCCGGCTCCTACCAAAGCATGTTTTGAAATCGCTTGAATTAAATATTTCAGTCCCGAAAACAAATGTTGCAATTTATTGCTTAACCTTGTTTTTATCGCGGATAGACTATATCTATAACGCACGGAACATGAAAATCAACGGAATTGGCTTTTATAGCGATTACCATTTGTTCCTTATAACAATCCGTTTTAAAAAAACGATAAGCTTCCTCGGAGAAAAGTAATGAAGCGAATTATGTTATTCCTAGCAACTAACCTAGCTGTCGTGCTAGTGCTTAGTGTTGTTCTGAATATTGTTTACGCTGTAACTGGAATGCAACCAGGCAGTCTGTCAGGTTTACTTGTAATGGCTGCTGTATTTGGTTTTGGTGGCGCATTTATTTCGTTGATGATGTCAAAGGGTATGGCGCTACGCTCGGTTGGTGGTATGGTCATTGAAAGCCCGCGCAACGAAACGGAGCATTGGTTAGTCGAAACTGTGGGTCGTCAAGCTCAACAAGTGGGTATTGGTATGCCAACGGTGGCTATTTATGATTCACCAGATATCAATGCATTTGCGACAGGTGCAAAACGAGATGACTCTCTTGTCGCCGTTTCTACTGGTCTTTTACACAATATGACTCGTGATGAGGCAGAGGCAGTACTTGCACACGAAGTGAGCCATATTGCAAATGGTGATATGGTCACGATGACGTTGATGCAAGGTGTCGTGAACACGTTTGTTATCTTCCTATCACGCTTTATTGCCAATATCGTGGCATCGAACGATGATGAAGAAGGCCAAGGTACAAATATGATGGTTTACTTTGGCGTATCCATGGTGCTTGAACTGGTATTTGGTTTCCTAGCTAGCTTCTTGACTATGTGGTACAGCCGTCATCGCGAATTCCACGCGGACGCAGGTGCTGCGCGCCTCGTTGGCAAAGAAAAAATGATTGCGGCTCTAGAGCGTTTGAAGGTGAGTCATGAATCTCAACTGGATGGCACCATGATGGCGTTTGGTATCAATGGCAAGCAGTCGCTGACTGAGCTATTAATGAGCCACCCTCCGCTAGATAAACGTATTGCAGCGTTGCGAGGCCAGCAATACTAATTGTTCCTACTTAAATAATTGTTAATCTGCTGAAAAGGCTTGGTTTTGACCAAGCCTTTTTTTCGCCGATTGATCGCGTGCGAACTTCATCACGTACTACTTACAGAAATAAAGTTATACAAAATTATTTTTGTACAACTTTGGTGGAATGAACTATCTTGTACATATAATAATTTTGTACAACTTAATGGGCGTGTAGGAGTAAAAAATGGACATACAGTCTGTTGGCAATATCTATCAAAAGCTCAACAAAGCGAACTTACATCTGCTTAAGGATATATATCACCAAGATGTAGTATTTGAGGACGCAGCGCATCGTTTAGAAGGATGGCCAGCACTTTCGGATTATTTCACCTCATTATATGCCAACGTCATCAGTTGTGATTTTGTAATCCATGAGCATCAACAAGTCGGAGATACAGGCTTCCTAACTTGGACAATGGACCTTCAGCATCCCAAACTTCAGAAGGGTGCGCCTATTCTCGTCAATGGTGTTTCGCACCTCAAATTTAGCGAAGGTCAGGTCATTTATCACCGAGACTATTTTGATCTCGGAGAGATGCTCTATGAGCATTTACCGTTACTTGGTTCAGTCGTTAAAACCATCAAGCAGAGGTTAGGACAATGAACAACACCATCTTAATCACAGGCGCCACCTCCGGAATAGGAAGGCAGCTTGCCCTAGATTACGCGACCTCAGAATGGAATGTGATTGCTTGTGGTCGGAATCAAGATGTTCTTGCAGAACTGGAGGCAGTTTCTGCCAAAATTCATACATTGCAGTTTGATGTGACAAATTATGAGGAAACTCAGCAGGCGCTCTCTAATTTGCCCTTTACGCCAAACACATGGGTTTTTAACGCAGGCGATTGTGAGTACATGGATGAGGGAGTGGTCGACGCGAAACTCATGGCGCGTGTGATGAACGTAAATGTTGTCGGTGTTGCCAACTGCGTTGAAGGCTGCCAAGTACATTTAGAGAGAGGGCACCGCATTGTTATTGTTGGCTCTATCGCATCAGAAGTGGCACTGCCTCGTGCAGAAGCTTACGGCGCATCCAAAGCGGCAGTCAGTTATTTTGCACGCACGCTCGCCGTCGACTTGAAAAAGAAAGGGATCAAAGTGGTAACGGTGTTTCCTGGTTTTGTTGAAACGCCGTTGACTGACAAAAACGACTTCGAAATGCCAATGATCATTTCTACTCAGCAAGCGTCGGACTCTATCAGGAAGCAGTTAGCCGCCAACAAGACCTATATCTATTTCCCAGCGAGATTTACCAGTATTTTACGTTTTATCTCGTTACTTCCATACAGTTGGCAAGCTCGCCTAACTGCTAAACTCGTATCATAAGAAGGAATAAAAATGAAAACAGCAGGAAGAAAGAAGATAGCGATTGTGGGAACGGGAATCTCTGGCCTTACTTGTGGTTATTACTTGCATAAAGAACATGATGTAACGCTTTTTGAAGCGAACGATTACATCGGTGGCCATACTGCAACCGTTGATGTGAGCCTTGATGGTAGAGAATACGCGATAGACACTGGGTTCATCGTCTATAACGATCGTACGTACCCTAATTTCATTAAAATGATGAGCGAGATTGGCGTTGAAGGTCTGCCGACTCAAATGAGCTTCAGTGTCAGAAACGATGGGAACGGACTAGAGTACAACGGCCACACAGTGTCGACATTGTTTGCTCAAAAACGTAACTGGGCAAACCCTAAATTTTATCGATTTATCTTCGAGATACTTCGTTTCAATAAACTTGCCAAGCGCTTCGCTAGCGAGCAATCTTCGCACTCTCAGACGTTAGGTGAGTTCCTTGACGAACACAAATTCAGTGCTTTTTTTACCGATAACTACATATTACCGATGGGTGCTGCGATTTGGTCGTCGACTTTAGCTGACATGCGCGCATTCCCTCTTATGTTCTTCTTACGTTTCTTCCTCAACCACGGTCTGCTAGATGTGACTAACCGACCACAATGGTATGTGATTAAAGGTGGTTCACGTTCATACATTCCACCATTGACCAAAGGCTTTGCCGAGAATATTCGTCTTAATAGTCCTGTCGAAAAAGTGGTTCGCAACGAAAAAGGGGTTGGCGTTCAAGTTCGCGGAGAAACGCATTGGTTTGATGACGTTATCTTTGCTTGTCACAGTGATCAAGCAATGAGAATGCTAGAGGATATCAGCCCAATTGAGCAGGAAATCTTGGGGGATATGACATACCAAGCAAATGAAGTTGTTCTTCATACCGACTCTGCCGTACTACCAAAACGTAAGGCAGCATGGGCATCATGGAACTACCTATTGGAAGGCAGTGAAGAGCAACAGCAACGCCTCCCTTCGCTCACTTATAACATGAACATTCTTCAGCATATTCAATCAGAACACACGTTTTGTGTAACGTTGAATAGTACTGAGCAAATTAACTCAAATAAAGTCTTGCGTTCGTTCACTTATCATCATCCAGTATTCACCACTGAGTCTATTGCAGCGCAGCAGCGCAAAAATGAGATACAGGGTAAACAAAGTACCTGGTTCTGCGGCGCTTATTGGTACAACGGTTTTCATGAAGATGGCGTGCGTAGCGCGCTTGATGTTGTGAAAGAACTAGAAGAAAAGTACCGCGAACAAAATGTGGTTCCTTTCGAAAAAGGCGCAGCGTGATATGGATAGCCAAATGAACAGCCGATTGTTTATAGGCAACGTTCGTCACCGTCGATTCACGCCGGTGAATCATGAGTTGAACTACTCTTTATTTATGCCCGCCATTGATGTAGACGAGATCGATGCTTTAGAGAAAAAAGTATGGGGTTTTGGTTCGCGTTGGTGGCATTGGGCTCGCTTCAAGCGCAGTGATTACATTGGTGAAGGTAGCGTCAAGTCGGCAGTGCACAGCAAAATTGAAGAACTGACAGGTGTTCGCTGTACCGGCAAGGTAATCGCAGTCTGTCACTTGCGTTATCTAGGACTTTATTTCAGTCCCGTTAATTTCTACTACGTTTATAACGCGGAAGGAGAATGGAAGTATCTCCTCGCAGAGGTGAGTAACACTCCTTGGAATGAACGACATTACTACGTGGTGTCAGCAGATAAAGAAGAAGAAAAGTTTGGTTGGGAACAAGTTAAAGCATTCCATGTTTCACCATTCAACCCGATTGACCAACTCTACCGCTGGAGAATTAAACCTTTGACAGACAAGTTGAATATTCATCTTGAATGCCACAAAGGAGAGAAACACTTTGATGCCACCATGGTTATGAAAGCCAAGCCACTTTCAAGCAAAACCTTATTGAGGTGTTTGATCGTTACACCAATACAAACTGTAAAAGTAATGGTTGGTATTTATTGGCACGCATTAAAACTTTGGGTGAAAGGCGCACCTTTTTATTCTCATCCTAAATATTCAACGCATGAAGAAATAGAAGCCGATACTGAAAAAACAGACAAAAAAAATAAAAAGCACAAGGAGAATTCTGCATGTTAAATACTAGTTCTATGACATTGCCGCGTAAATTGACGACAACGCAAAAAGCGGCTCGCGGAGTTATTTTTCAATGTCTGCAAAAAATGGAAATCGGCTGCTTAACAGTTATTGAAAGTTTTAAGACGGAAACGACAGAGCGAAGCGAGCGTTTTAATGCGCCAAATGGGGAGTACAGTGGTCAACCTGTTGTCGCTACTATAGAGGTAAAACATCCAGGCTTTTATTCACGGATCTTGCAAGGCGGCAGTATTGCTGCTGGTGAGGCTTATATGGATGGGTGGTGGGATAGCCCCGATTTAACCTCATTAATGAAACTGATGGCCCTTAACATGCGTGCTCTAGATAAACTCGAAGAGCAAGGCAGTTGGTTGACTAAAATACTGTACAAGTTCAGTCATTGGTCAAACAGAAACTCTGAAGAGAACTCACGTAAAAATATCCATGCGCATTACGACTTGGGTAACAACCTATACGAAGCGTTCCTTGATACCAATATGCTGTACTCGTCGGCGCTTTACAATCATGCGGATGACTCTCTAGAGCAGGCTCAAATCAACAAAATGGATCGTCTATGTCAGCAACTTGAGCTGAAGCCCACTGATCATGTTGTTGAAATTGGCACAGGGTGGGGCGCTATGGCGATTTACATGGCCGAACAATACGGTTGTCAGGTCACCACAACAACGATATCTGAAGAGCAACACGAGTACGCGGAGCAAAAAATCAAAGAGCGTGGCTTAGAAGACAAAATCACTCTACTCAAAGAAGATTACCGCAACCTAACCGGCACTTATGACAAGCTCGTTTCTATTGAAATGATTGAAGCTGTGGGCAAACAATTCCTGCCTTCGTACATTAAGGTCTGTGAGTCTTTATTAAAGTCCGGTGGCTTGATGGCGATTCAAGCGATTACGATTGCCGATCAGCGTTACGATTACTACAGTAACAACGTCGACTTTATCCAAAAGTACATTTTCCCGGGTGGTTTTTTACCGTCGGTAACCTCACTAACCCAAGCCACAACAAAATACAGTGACTTAGTGACGCGAGACTTGTTCGATATTGGTTTGGACTACGCTAAGACGCTGAACGAATGGCACTTACGTTTTAATCGAGCAGAGGGTGAAGTGCGCTCATTTGGCTACGACGACCGCTTTGTGCGTATGTGGCGCTACTATTTGAGCTACTGTGAAGGTGGCTTTTTGGCTCGCACGATCAGTGCAGTTCACATGACGTTTCAACGCCCGTAGTTCGTTATGAAGGTATTTCTTGCTTCGACATGGTTCCAACTCTGCTGGTTTGCAGCGGTGCTTGGAACCTATCAATGGCAATGGGTCACGTTATTCCTTACTTTGGCAACCCTACTATATTGTTTGAAAACTGACGCATCTTCGCTCAAAAGTATTGGTGTGATCGCCACGATTGGTCTCGTGCTTGATACATTAAATCAGCAATTTTCAATTTTCATGTTTGCCACTCAATGGTTACCCCTTTGGCTTTTGTGCCTTTGGGTTCTGTTCGCCTGGTATGCCTATCAACTCAAGTCAATTTTGTACCGTTTCCCAAAAACCTACGTATCAATAGTAGGCGGACTCGGAGGAACGGCGAGCTACTTTGCTGGCCATAAACTCCAAGCCGTTGAATTTGGATTCAGCACTGGCGCTACACTGGCAATGTTGTTTGTCGAATGGTGCGTCATGATGCTCTTGATACTCAAGGTGTACGGAAATGAAAAGCTTGAAGAGAGACTTAACTCAGAGACTGACTAGGTTGCTTGCGTTGGTAATAGTAACTGGTTCTTTTGCTCTGCAAGCTCAACCTGTTGGAAATAGCGAAGCTGCCAGCAACATTGCGAATTGGAAGGGGTGGAAAACTGTTGGAGAAGCCCAACTTACTTGGTTCATCTTCGATATTTATCACTCAAGATTAAAAGCGCCTGATGGAAAGTTTATCGTAAGCGATGACGTATCGCCACATCCCCTTGCGTTGGAAATTAATTACAAGAGAGACATCAGTAAGCAACAGCTGCTTGATGTGACGGATGAGCAGTGGGCGAAATTGGGTTTTACGGACTCATATCGAAAAGCTTGGATCAGCGAGCTCGATCGTATGTTTCCTGATATTCAAAAAGGTGACGAGCTTACTTATCTAACAGATGGAAAATCTGGTCAGCTTTTTTATAAGCAGGTTGGGGACGTGCAAGTAAAGAACGTTGGCATCATTGAAGACGAACGAATGAACGATGCATTTTTGGCTATATGGTTATCACCCAACACAGAATTTCCGAAACTCCGAAAACAATTGATAGGGCAGGTTAGATAGTGTTTAAACGAATTTTTAAAGCAGCGACTTTAGTGGCAGCTGTTTTTCTTTCGGCATGTTCCGCAGACATTGATAATTACCGCTCTTCTACACCGACTTTTGACGTATTCGGTTATTTCGAAGGCGACATAAAGGCGTGGGGGATGGTGCAAGATTATACCGGACAGCAAACGCGTCGCTTTGAGGTCGATATAGTGGGTACTGTAGCGGGTGATACGCTGACGCTGGTGGAAGACTTCGTGTTTGATGACGGAGAGGTGGACCAGCGAATTTGGGTTATCACTAGATTAGAAGACGGTCGTTATGAAGGTAAGGCAGACGATATTATAGGTGTAGCAACAGGGGAAGAGCAGGGCAATGCGCTACAGTGGCAATATGACTTTGAGCTACAAATGGAGGATTCATCAGTGACGGTTGCTTTTGATGATTGGCTTTATCGTCAGGATGACAGACACGTTTTCAATCTAACGAAAATAAAAAAGTTTGGTGTGGAAGTAGGAACAATAACCTTGTTCTTCCAAAAGCAGGCATAACAAATGGGGCTGATCTTCAATTAATAATCCATTCCATATAACTAAAATTATTTTCTCCCGACCTAACTCTCCTAACTAAAAAAGGTTGACGCTTTCGCGTCAACCTTTTAAGTATCTGGTCGTTACAGGAGTATTACAGCTTATCTGTCAGCTCGATTGCTTGACCGATATAGTTCGCTGGCGTCATCTCTTTCAGACGTGCTTTCTCGTGCTCAGGAAGCTCAAGACCGTCGATGAAGTTACGCATTGCTTCGCCGTCTACACGCTTACCACGAGTTAGCTCTTTCAGCTTCTCGTATGGCTTCTCGATGCCGTAACGACGCATAACGGTTTGTACTGGCTCAGCTAGTACTTCCCAGTTCTTGTCTAGTTCAGCAAGAAGGGCTTCACGGTTTACTTCTAGCTTGCTGATGCCTTTAAGTGTCGAAGTGTAAGCGATGATAGCGTAGCCAACACCAACACCAAGGTTACGTAGAACCGTTGAGTCAGTTAGGTCACGTTGCCAACGAGAGATAGGCAGTTTCTGTGCTAGGTGGCCGAATACAGCGTTCGCAAGACCTAGGTTACCTTCTGAGTTTTCAAAGTCGATTGGGTTAACTTTGTGAGGCATTGTTGAAGAACCGATCTCACCAGCAATAGTTTTTTGCTTGAAGTGGCCTAGTGCAATGTAACCCCAAACGTCACGGTCGAAGTCAATCAGGATAGTGTTGAAACGAGCGATAGCGTCGAACAGCTCAGCGATGTAATCGTGCGGTTCGATTTGAGTTGTGTAAGGGTTCCAAGTTACGCCTAGAGACTCTGTGATGAACTCTTCAGAGAACTTGTGCCAATCTAGCTCTGGGTAAGCAGAAAGGTGTGCGTTGTAGTTACCTACTGCACCGTTGATTTTCGCTAGGATCTCAACGTTTTCGATTTGCTTGAATTGACGCTCCATACGGTACGCCACGTTTGCCATTTCTTTACCCATAGTAGATGGAGAAGCAGGCTGACCGTGTGTACGAGATAGAAGAGGAATGTCGCGGTATTCCACTGCTAGCGCTTTGATAGCGTCGATTAGGTTACGGATTTCTGGAAGAATCACGTTCTCACGCGCTTCTTTAAGCATTAGAGCGTGTGATGTGTTGTTGATGTCTTCAGAAGTACATGCGAAGTGGAAGAACTCGTTTACTGCGTGCAGTTCAGGAACGTCTGCTACTTTCTCTTTTAGGAAGTACTCAACCGCTTTTACGTCGTGGTTAGTTGTACGCTCGATCTCTTTGATACGGCGTGCATCTTCTTCAGAGAAGTTTGCAGCAAGGTCGTCTAGGAATTGGTTTGCTTCTGCGCTAAACGCTGGCACTTCTGCAATTTCAGCAGTAGCAGCAAGCTTTTGTAGCCAGCGGATTTCAACGATAGTACGGTACTTTAGTAGACCGTATTCACTGAAAATTTCGCGTAACGCAATTGTCTTGCTTCCGTAACGGCCGTCTACTGGTGAAACAGCAGTCAATGCTGACAGTTCCATGATGTTCTCCTGAATTGGGTTTCTAAATTTCGTGAGCTTTATACCAATAACTGTGGCAATTGTCACGAATATTGCGCAAACGTTTGCGCGAGATTTGTTTTGGTCGAAAAAAATGAGCTCGCGATAAACGCGAGCTGCTTACTTGATACCTTATTACATTCGAGCAAGAAGGATTTGCGCTTGCTCTACCATCTTCTTGCGTCCGAAGATCAGGTGGCGACGTTTACCGCCAACTTGACGCCAGAGTACTGCGCTACGAATACCCGATAACAACAGCGCACGAACTTTGTGCTGGTTAGAGGTTTGTTGCAGTACCGATGGAGTACCAGTTACTTGAATACGAGGACCAATAGGGCTGACTACATCCAAGTAAATGCTTGCTAGGTTGCTGATCATTTGATCATCTAGCAATTCAAAATGTTCCGTTTGACGCTGAGCCATTTGAATGCGGTCACCAAGTTGTGACATTGCATCGTTACGACCCGATAGCTTGCGCTCTAATGCCATTAGGCTGATGATGTAGCGAGTGACTTCACTTCCCGATGGGGTGCTATCAATCCCTTTCACCAAGCATTCAAGACCCAGCTTAAGGTCGGCTTCGCGGCCGAAAACACCAATGGTGTTCGCTGGGCTAGTATTCAAAATGGCGTTAATTGACGTTTCAAAGGCATCTTGATCACAATGTCCGTTTCTCGCTACCTGTTGAACTAAGGCAACAGCTTGGCAGATACCTGCAAAAGCGATAGTACGGTCATAAAGTGTATTCGCCACGTAACGACTCCTAAGCTTGAGAATATTTAATGCGTTGCTCGATGATGCCGCCACCTAGGCACACGTCATCTTTGTAGAGCACAGCTGATTGACCTGGAGTTACAGCAATTTGTGGCTCGTCAAAGATCACTTTAATGTTTTCATCATCGATAGGGATGATTGTACAAGGAATATCTTCCTGACGGTAACGAGTTTTCACTGTGCACTTCATAACATCGCGAATTGGCTCACGATCTACCCAGTGAAGTTGTGATGCAAGTAGACCTTCTGATTTCAACATTGGATGGTCTTTACCTTGAACGGCAATCAAAACGTTACGCTCTAGATCTTTCTCACCAACGAACCATGGGTCTTCGTTACCACCGCCGCCTTTACGGCCACCGATATGTAGACCTTTACGCTGACCAAGTGTGTGGTACATCAGGCCTTGATGTTGACCAATCACTTCGCCTTCAGGTGTTTCGATGTTGCCTGGTTGAGCTGGAAGGTAGCGCCCTAGGAATTCTGTAAACTTGCGTTCACCGATGAAACAAATACCCGTAGAGTCTTTCTTCTTCGCCGTGATTAGATCTTGCTCTTCCGCAATGCGGCGTACTTCTGGCTTCTCTAGGTCACCAACAGGGAATAGGCTACGTGCGATTTGCTCGTTGCTTAATGTGTACAGGAAGTAGCTTTGATCTTTATTGCCATCGAGACCACGTAGCATTTGTGGTTTTTCACCGTTTTCAGGGAAAGAACGACGCACATAGTGACCCATTGCAATGTAATCCGCATCAAGCACTTCATCAGCGAACTCTAGGAATGCTTTGAACTTGATTTCTTTGTTACAAAGAATGTCTGGGTTTGGTGTACGACCTGCTTTGTATTCTGCAAGGAAGTACTCAAATACGTTATCCCAGTATTCAGCAGCAAAGTTGATGGTGTGTAGGTGAATGCCCAGCTTGTCACATACTGCCTGAGCATCAGCAAGATCTTCTGCTGCTGTACAATACTCTTCGTTGTCATCTTCTTCCCAGTTCTTCATGAACAGGCCTTCTACTTGGTAGCCTTGTTGCTTTAGAAGATACGCAGAAACAGATGAATCAACGCCGCCGGACATACCGACGATGACTTTCTTTTGGCTGTTATCAGACATTACTAAACACCACTAAAATTAACGGGACGCAGATTCTACCAGAATCCACTGACCGGTGACAGATCCGAGATCGAAATCACACTTCGATTTTGGCTTAAATTTATCCAAATGCGCAGGTGAGGGTTAAATTCGATAAGTATAGAAGGGTTATATATGGCATAGTTGGCAAAAATCCAAGAGGAAAAAGCAAATGACTGAAGAAAACCAATTTATGCAAGAAAGTGAGTTGATTGAAATTGTTGAAAATCAGCTAGAAGATGGCAATCCGCTCAAAGTAAAAGAAACCCTGATGCGTTTAATGATGACAGGTACACCACGTGAAGATGCGGTTGCGATGATGGCCTGCGCAATGTCGATTGAGATTTTCGACGTGATGAAAAACGAAGGTGAATTCAATCTGAAACGCTACAGCGAGCACCTTGATCAATTACCAGATTTGGGTTTCATGGAAGGCGAATAGGCCGATTGAAAGAAAAAAGCAGACTGCAAACGTTTGCTATAATTGCCTTTATTGCTGCTTTAATAACGGCGGTATAGAATCCGTTCTCCTTTTCATCCCTTACTCAGACTAACAATATGAAATTTCCTGGACAACGCAAATCCAAGCACTATTTTCCTGTTCATGCTCGTGACCCATTGGTGAGCCAAGCACAAGAAAGCAAGAAGATGACGCGCACTCACATCATTGGTATTGACCAAACCTTGGTTGATATTGAAGCAAAAGTTACAACGGATGTGATTGAAAAGTACGGTCTGAGTAAAGGTCACTCTTTGGTTATCGATGACGAAAGAGCAGAAGAGTTATACCAGCAACTGAAAGAAGAGAACTTGATTACCAATGAGTATGCGGGCGGTACAATTGGTAACACGCTACATAACTACTCCGTGCTAGCGGATGACCGCTCCACACTACTTGGAGTGATGAGCCAGGATATTAAGATTGGCAGCTACGGTTACCGTTATCTTTGTAATACATCAAGCCGCATGGACTTGAACTACCTACAAGGTGTAGATGGTGCAATTGGCCGTTGTTTTGCTCTTATCACAGAAGACGGTGAACGTACTTTTGCTATCAGCGAAGGGCAAATGAACCAACTCCATCCTGATAGCATTCCAGAGAAAATCTTTAAAAATGCATCAGCACTTGTACTGACGTCATATCTAGTACGTTGCAAAGACGGCGACCCAATGCCGGAAGCAACAATGAAAGCGATTGAGTACGCGAAAAAGAATGATGTGCCTGTTGTTCTGACTTTAGGCACAAAGTTTGTTATTCAAGATGACCCTAAATATTGGCAAGAATTCATTCGAGATAACGTTTCAGTCGTTGCGATGAATGAAGATGAAGCAGAAGCTCTGACGGGGGAATCTGATCCACTTGCTGCGTCTGATAAAACATTGGAGTGGGCTGATCTAGTATTGTGCACGGCTGGTCCTGTAGGTCTATTTATGGCTGGGTATACGGAAGATAGCGCGAAGCGCGAAACTTCTTTGCCATTACTTCCAGGGTCAATTGCTGAATTTAATCGTTATGAATTCAGTCGTCCGGCGAAAAAAGACTCATGCGAGACGCCAATAAAAGTGTACTCGCATATCTCGCCATATATGGGTGGCCCAGAAAAAATTAAGAATACAAATGGCGCAGGTGATGCTGCGTTATCTGCTGTTCTTCATGATATGGCAGCAAATAAATACCATAAAGAAAATGTGCCTAATTCAAGCAAGCACAGTAACGAGTATTTAACTTACTCTTCTTTTTCTCAAGTCTGCAAATACGCAAACCGTGCTAGCTACGAAGTTCTCGTGCAACATTCACCACGATTGTCGCGCGGACTTCCTGAGCGAGAAGATAGCCTAGAAGAAGCATACTGGGAACGTTAATACGAAGCGGTTTAATTAACTATTCTGTAACTAAAGTAAAAGGCACATTAAGAAATGTGCCTTTTTTTTGTAATGGTTTAAATAAAAAAAGCTCCCTATGGGAGCCTTTTAAAAATAGCATGGATCTAGATTAGGAACTCATCCAGAGATTTACCTGCATCAAGTTGCTCTTGAATCGCCGAAGGTGTACGACCTTGGCCAGTCCAAGTTTTCTCATTACCGTTTGAATCTGTGTATTTGTATTTAGCAGGGCGAGGTGCGCGCTTCGCTTTGCCTTTCGTCTTAGTTTCGCCAGATAGCGCAGTAATAAGTGCTTCTACGTCAATACCGTCTTGAGCGATTTTCTCAGCAATCTCTGCAAGCTTAGCTTCTTGCTCTGCTTGTGCTGCGCGTTCTGCTTCTTCTGCTTCACGACGCTCATCTACGACAGTAGTGAGTTTATCTAGAGCTTCTTCCAATTGTTCTAGAGTCAGCTCACGAGAAAATGCACGAAGGCTACGGATATTTAGAAGGGTTTTAGTCAGCTCTGACATAACGATTCCTATTAAAAGGTTAATGTGTTGGGCACTTTTTATCGTTACGATTAAATAATGCCAATCTATAAATAAACAAAGAGTCCTTATATTTAACTTTATCTTTTCCTTATGTGCAAATGCTAAATCAAGATTTTGTTTAAATTTGACTATTTTTTAAAGCAATTAATATTATTACACTCGAAATAAATCATTATTAGATGAGAACTAAAATCAACAATCATTATTGTATAGAGAGAGTGACAGCTTGGTTTTTTATAAAAAAATTTGAGTTATTACTTAAAAATATGAAGCATCCATCTTTAATGGTGTGTCATATATCCTTAATTTATTGATATAAGATAAACCATGATATTTCTAAGGTAGTAATAATGTTTCATAAATAACATGATTGATGTGATTTCAGTTGCACAAAACTTATGGAAGTAGGCAAGGTTTATAAATTATCTCAGTCATTATTTATTTGTTTAATTTAGTTTGATGTGTTGCATTGACTCTCATCATAAGTACAATGGCTGCCACCTGATGCAATATTGCAGACAATTTGTTGTTAATTTGTACAGTTAGTGGTTAATTGTTTGTTGTTGCCGTAGAGGCGCGGTCTCGAAGAGTAGCTATTATTGGGGTGATGCCAATGAATAATAGTGGAAGGCGAAGATTGCCGAAGTAAGTAACTCATCAAAGTTACTTGCTGGGGTTGTATCTGAAAGGAACAACACTGCCATAGTATATATTCACATTAAACTATGGAGCGCTACTGTAGGGTTGGGTGGAGTGTTCGCTTCCCTGTCGCTAAGTTCAACATGAGCACGTATCGTATGCTACGTGACTTGTCTGCAGTAGATCTCTAGCCAAACTTTGGTTTTTGAAGATCATGAATTTAATAGATTTTTCTAGTTCTCCTGTTTCATTATTGCCACCTATTGTCGCTTTGACTTTGGCGATTTTGACTCGACGTGTATTAGTTTCCTTGGGTGTAGGTATCGTGCTAGGTGCGGTGCTACTTAATAGCTGGTCTATCAGCGACACCGCAGGTTACGTCAGTTCTCAAGTTTCTTCTGTCTTTATTGAAGATGGCGGAATTAACACTTGGAACATGAGCATTGTTGGTTTCCTAATCTTATTAGGTATGACAACAGCTTTATTAACGCTATCTGGCGGTACTCGTGCTTTTGCTGAATGGGCACAATCTCGAGTGAAGAGTAAACGCGGCTCCAAACTTCTTGCCGCCTTTTTAGGCGTATTCATTTTTGTCGATGATTACTTTAATAGCCTTGCTGTTGGTGCGATCTCTCGCCCAGTAACCGATCGCTTTTATGTGTCTCGCGCTAAGCTTGCGTACATTCTAGACTCAACCGCTGCTCCAATGTGTGTAATTATGCCTGCTTCTAGCTGGGGTGCTTACATTATTACTATTATTGGCGGGATCTTAGTCTCACATGGGATCACAGAGTATTCGGCTCTTGGCGCATATGTTCGTCTTATCCCAATGAACTTCTACGCCGTTTTTGCGCTGCTAATGGTGTTCGCTGTTGCTTGGTTTGGTCTTGATATTGGTAAAATGCGTGAGCATGAGATCTCTGCATCGCAAGGTCGTGGCTTTGATAAAGACAAAGAAAATGACTCGCAAGAAGCGCATGACCTAAACGAAGAGCTAGATATCCGTGAAAGTGAAAAGGGTAAAGTGTCAGATTTGATACTTCCTATCGTGACGCTGATTATCGCGACTATCGCTTCAATGCTTTACACGGGTGGCCAAGCATTGGCTGCTGATGGTAAGGAGTTTGCGCTTCTTGGTGCTTTTGAAAATACAGATGTAGGTACATCACTAATCTACGGTAGCTTGCTTGGCTTAGCAGTTGCACTGTTTACTGTTGTGAAGCAAGGTCTACCAATGGCTGAGATCGCACGTACACTTTGGATTGGTGCTAAGTCTATGTTTGGTGCGATTCTAATCTTAGTATTTGCCTGGACCATTGGTTCTGTTATCGGTGATATGAAGACAGGTACTTACCTTTCGACAATGGCGCAGGGCAATATCAACCCTCATTGGCTCCCAGTTATCCTATTCTTGTTGTCTGGCCTGATGGCGTTCTCAACAGGTACTTCATGGGGTACGTTCGGCATCATGCTTCCAATCGCTGGAGACATGGCTGGCGCAACAGACGTAGCGCTAATGCTACCGATGCTGAGTGCGGTTTTAGCTGGTGCGGTATTCGGTGACCATTGTTCACCAATCTCAGATACGACTATCCTGTCATCGACGGGGGCACGTTGTAACCACATTGACCACGTATCAACACAGTTACCTTATGCATTATCAGTCGCGCTTGTTTCATGCGTCGGCTTTATTGCCCTTGGTATGACTGCTTCAATTGCGTTTTCGTTCATTGCAGCGTCGATAACATTCGTTATCGTTTGCGCTATTTTGTCATGGCTTTCAAAGTCTAAAATAGCGTCTTGCCAGAGTGCGTAAGTTGTTTTGAATAGATTCGTTACAGAGGGAAGCTCCGCTAATTTAGCGGAGCTTTTTTTTAACGCGACTTAGGTGAGGGGGGCAATCGCGTTTTTGGGGATAAAAGTCTCGTGTTAAGAGCGAATTGTTTGTGTACCGAGCTCTCCTTGATGGGCTGTAATGGAAAAGCAATCCATCTTCTTCTTAGTTCTAAGCAAAGACTATGCCCATTTTAAGCTTTTGATTTTTAATACAGCAAAATACGCATGGTTGCGATGCAGAGTTAACTAAATGATATCTAAAGAGTTACCTGTTACACAGTGTTACGTTACACCTATACAGTATTTAAACATTTAAGTTGTATTTCTTTATTAATCGATAAAGCGTTGTTCTTGAAATGTCGAGATGACGTGCAGCCGCACTCATATTGTGTTTATTTTCTTCGATAGCTTGCAGTAGGTAGTCGAGATCAATTTGGTCCACAGAAGGGAGCAATTGCCTCTCATTGTTATCAAGGCCCAAGTCAGCGACGAGAAGCGTGTGATCTTCACACATGACAATTGCTCGTTGGATGACATTACGCAGTTCTCTTACGTTGCCTGGCCAACGATGTTTGAGGAGCTTGGCTTTTACCTTATCAGACATTTTTTGTACCTGACCATGAGACAGATCTGCTAGGAAGTGTTCAGATAAAATAATAATGTCTTTTCCACGCTTTCTCAGTGGAGGGATAGTTAATGGCAATATATTAAGCCGATAGAATAGATCTTCACGAAATCCTCCTTGTACGACCTCATTTTTCAAATCCACGTGGCTTGCTGCAATGACCCTACAGTCCACGTCAATGAATTTATCCGCTCCGACTTTATGGATTTGCTTACTCTCCAAAAAGTGAAGGAGGTGGACTTGTAGGTCTGGTGGCATGTCACCAATTTCATCAAGAAATAGGGTGCCTTTATGTGCCTTTTGAATAAAACCTATACGCTCTGAGATTGCGCCTGTAAATGCTCCTTTTTCATGGCCGAAAAGCTCGGATGCAATAAGACCACTTGGAATGGCTCCACAGTTGACTTCCACAAAAGGTGCTGAGTGTCTGTTCGACAATTGATGAATAAGGCGAGCGCAAAGACCTTTCCCAACACCAGTTTCACCCTGAATGAGGACTTCAGCATCACATTGAGCGTACTTTTGTATTGCAGTACGAAGTTCTTGGATACAGGCACTATTGCCGATCAACGGGTATAGTGCCGTATCGTCGAAATCTACAGCTTGTTTATTACTACCGTTACGCAGTTTCATTGTTAATCACTATTTTTTGCCCCGCTCTAATAATAGTTTTGAATGACTTGTCTCAAACGTGAGTTGCTGTCTCTTTATTGAGAAAAATGTCAATTAATGGGTTGGGTACGGTCTAAATAGTTGTTTTGGTGAATATTCATACTATTCTTCGCTTTCTTCGTCAGAGTAGAGCTGATTGGAGGTGTTCTTTCCACCAGAGTATTCAATATGGAAAAGAATTTAATTTCATTTAAATCAATGTCTTGTGAAAAATATTTAGAAAATATTCAATTGAGTATTGAAAAATATAGAATCCTTAGTTAGTGTGGTTACTAACAAAGCAACTCAAAAAGAGCCTTAAATAAGTATGCGTAATTTTGTAATGAACATTCATCACCATCATCACCCAATTTAGTCTTTCGGGCGATGTACGCATACCCGGGAGGCAGGAAACTCCCGGAGGTAAAATCAAAGTAAAAGCAGATTTTAAACCCTCGGGAGACTTCAATCTCCCGAGGGTTTTTTAGTTTTATTCGTTTGAAAAATACTTAGATATCAAAATCTTGCATAGGGACAAAGCAATGCAAACACAACGTTTAAGAATCGCAATTCAGAAAAAAGGTCGTCTTAGCAAAGAGAGTCAAGCTCTACTAAAACAGTGCGGCGTAAAGTTCAACGTAATGGGCGAGCGTTTAGTTGTCCATTCTGAAAATATGCCAATTGATTTACTCTTGGTTCGTGACGACGACATCCCAGGTTTAATTATGGATGGCGTGGTTGACCTTGGCTTTATTGGCGAAAATGAACTAGAAGAAGTTCGCCTTGACCGCAAAGCATTAGGTGAACCCTGCGAGTTTGTTCAGCTTCGTCGACTTGATTTTGGTGGCTGTCGTTTATCTATCGCAATCGACAAGGACGAAGAGTACAACGGTCCACAAGACTTAGCTGGCAAGCGTATTGCTACAACGTATCCTCAACTTCTAAAAGCGTACATGGATGAAGCCGGCGTTCCATTCTCTACATGTATGCTGACAGGCTCTGTAGAAGTTGCCCCTCGCGCGGGTCTCGCTGATGCTATCGCTGATTTGGTTTCTACAGGTGCAACACTGGAAGCGAACGGCCTTAAAGAAGCTGAAATTATCTTCAAATCAAAAGCGACATTGATTCAACGCACAGGTGAGTTCGACGCAGACAAAGTGGCGCTAATCGAAAAGCTGTTAACTCGCATGCAAGGCGTGCAGCAAGCGAAAGAATCTAAGTACATTATGCTTCACGCCCCAGCAGAGAAGTTAGATCAAATTAAAGCACTACTGCCAGGTGCTGAAGACCCAACTGTTCTTCCTCTTTCTGCAGATAAGCAGAAAATGGCTGTTCACTTAGTGAGTTCTGAAAACCTGTTCTGGGAAACAATGGAACAGCTGAAAGAGTTGGGCGCAAGTTCAATTCTCGTTCTACCAATTGAAAAAATGATGGAGTAAGCATCATGAGAACAGTCGTTTGGCAATCATTAAGTGAGAATCAGCAAGACTCTATTTTGGAGCGCCCTGCTATTGCAGAAGGTGCCAATATCACCACTGCTGTGGCCGAAGTTATTGCTAAAGTTCGAGAAGAAGGTGACTCTGCTCTTATTGAGCTGACCGAAAAGTTTGACCGTGTTAAGCCTGAATCCATTCGTGTTTCTTCTCAGGAAATTAAGGCAGCGTCAGAGCGTTTGTCAGAGTCAATGAAGAGCGCATTAGAGCAAGCTTACGCCAATATTTCTAAGTTCCACAAAGCGCAAAAGCCGCAACCGATCAAGGTGGAAACCCAGCCAGGTGTCCTTTGTGAACAAGTAACACGCCCAATTCAAAAAGTGGGTTTGTACATTCCGGGTGGCAGTGCGCCTTTGCCATCGACTGTTTTGATGCTCGGCGTTCCTGCAAAAATTGCAGGTTGTCGTAAAGTCGTTCTTTGTTCTCCACCGCCAATCGCTGATGAGATCCTTTATGTCGCGAAACTGTGTGGCATTGATGAAGTGTACAACGTCGGTGGTGGCCAAGCAGTTGCTGCAATGGCTTATGGCACCGAGACGGTATCGAAAGTAGATAAGATCTTTGGTCCGGGCAACGCTTACGTGACCGAAGCAAAACGACAGGTTAGCAATGATTTCCGCGGTGCTGCGATTGATATGCCAGCAGGGCCATCAGAAGTGTTAGTGATTGCAGATGAAACCGCAGATGCAGACTTTATCGCTGCGGATCTTTTGAGCCAAGCGGAACACGGTCCTGATTCTCAAGTGGTATTGGTGACTCCTTCTCCTGTGATTGCTGATCAAGTGACGGATGCGGTTCAACGTCAGCTTAAGGAGCTATCTCGTGCAGACATCGCAGAAAAGGCTCTGGCATCAAGCTTGATCATTATTTCCGAGTCGATGACGCAGTCAGTTTCTATTTCCAATTACTACGGTCCTGAGCACTTGATTGTTCAGACTAAGAACCCTCGTGAGCTTCTACCTCTACTTGATAATGCAGGCTCTATCTTCCTTGGGGATTGGTCGCCTGAATCTGCGGGAGATTACGCATCGGGGACTAACCACGTCCTTCCTACTTACGGTTACACACGTACTTATTCAAGCTTAGGTTTGGCGGATTTCTCTAAACGAATGACGGTTCAGGAGCTTTCTGCTGATGGTTTAAAGAACCTTGCACCAACGGTAGTCACGATGGCTGAAGCAGAAGGTCTGGACGCTCACAAACGTGCTGTTACTATCCGCGTAGAAAAATTAGCAAGTAAGAAAGAATAAGAGAGTAATGAGATGGAAAAGCTAGCGCGTAAACAAGTCCAACAGCTTACCCCTTATATGTCGGCTCGCCGAATCGGTGGTACGGGTGACGTATGGCTAAATGCCAACGAATCACCATTTAACAATGAATACAAAACAGACTTTGCTCGTCTTAATCGTTACAGCGAATGCCAACCGAAAGAACTGATTTCCGCTTACGCAGCGTATGCGGCTGTGAAACCAGAACAAACACTGACTTCTCGCGGCGCAGACGAAGGTATTGAGTTATTAATTCGTGCATTCTGTGAGCCGGGTGAAGATGCGATTCTTTACTGCCCACCAACTTACGGTATGTACGCCATCAGTGCAGAAACCATCGGTGTAGAGCGCAAAACCGTGCCGCTAACGTCAGATTGGCAACTAGACCTTGCTGGCATCGAAGCTAATCTGGATAACGTAAAGCTGGTTTTTGTATGTTCGCCAAACAACCCAACGGGTAACTTGGTTAAGCGTGAGGACATTGTGTCTCTGCTTGAGATGACAAAAGACCGTGCAATCGTGGTGATGGATGAAGCGTACATCGATTTTTGTCCAGAAGCGTCAACGGTAGACCTACTGGCGCAATACCCGAATCTTGCAATTCTGCGTACTCTGTCGAAAGCTTTTGCGCTTGCAGGTCTACGTTGTGGATTTACGCTTGCGAACGAAGAGCTGATTAATGTACTTCTTAAAGTTATCGCACCTTACCCAGTCCCAGTTCCAGTGGCAGAAATTGCGACTCAGGCACTTTCGGAAGCTGGTTTAGCGCGAGCGAAGTTTCAAGTTCTCGATTTGAATGCAAACCGTGCTTACTTGCAAGTTGGACTTTCAATGATTCCGGGCTTGGAAGTGTTTGAAGGGTGGGGAAACTACCTATTGGTGAAATTCCCAGGTGGCGATGACCTTTTCAAAGCGGCTTGGGATACGGGCATTATTTTGCGTAACTCGCCAATTGAAAACTGTGTGCGTATCAGTGTGGGTAACCGTGACGAGTGCGAAAAAACGCTTGGATTTATCAGAAACTACTACGCATAAATAGAGACAGAATTTATCGCTCTCGCTCAATAGCGGGAGCGCCAAAAGAATAGCAATAAGGAAGTTCGAGTGAGCAAACAACAAAAAATCCTTTTTATCGACCGTGATGGCACCTTAATTGTTGAGCCGCCGATTGATTTTCAAGTAGACCGTTTAGATAAACTAAAACTGGAACCATTTGTTATCCCAAGCCTGTTGTCGTTGCAGGATGCAGGATACCGCCTAGTGATGGTCACGAACCAAGATGGTTTGGGTACAGACAGCTACCCACAAGCTGATTTTGATGCACCGCACAACATGATGATGGAGATCTTTGAGTCTCAAGGTGTGAAGTTCGATGACGTACTGATTTGTCCTCACTTTGATGAAGACAACTGCTCTTGCCGTAAGCCTAAATTGGGCTTGGTAAAAGAGTACCTTCAAGGTGGCAAAGTGGATTTCCAAAACTCTGTTGTGATTGGCGATCGTCAAACCGATCTTCAACTTGCAGAAAATATGGCAATTCGTGGTATTCAATACAACCCAGAAACCATGGGCTGGAAACAGATCCTAAAAGATCTCACAGTGAAGGCGCGTGTTGCTGAAGTCGTTCGAACCACAAAAGAAACAGACATCAAAGTATTCGTTAATCTTGATGAGCAAGGCGGTAATGACATCTCCACAGGTCTTGGCTTTTTTGACCACATGCTGGATCAAATTGCGACGCACGGTGGATTCCAAATGGTGTGCAAAGTGGAAGGTGACCTGCACATTGATGATCACCACACAGTGGAAGATACCGCTCTTGCGTTAGGTCAAGCGTTGAAAGAAGCACTGGGTGACAAGCGTGGTATTGGTCGCTTTGGCTTTAGCTTGCCAATGGATGAGTGTTTGGCGCAATGCGCACTAGACCTATCAGGTCGTCCTTACCTTAAGTTCGACGCGCAGTTTAGTCGTGAGCAAGTGGGTGATCTTTCAACAGAGATGGTGGTTCACTTCTTCCGCTCTCTGACTGACACATTAGCGTGTACGTTGCACCTTTCTTCTGCGGGCAACAATGATCACCACATCATTGAAAGCCTATTTAAAGCGTTTGGCCGTACTTTGCGCCAAGCAATCAAAGTAGAAGGCACTGAGCTACCAAGTAGTAAAGGCGTGCTTTAAGGCTAACGTTAGCAAGGAGAAAAACAGTGACAGAACAGAAAGTTGTCATTATCGATACTGGCTGTGCCAACGTTTCTTCGGTGAAGTTTGCCATTGAACGCCTAGGCTATGACGTAACGATTTCAAAAGATCCGCAAGTCGTATTATCGGCAGACAAGCTATTCCTACCGGGTGTGGGAACCGCCAGCGAAGCGATGAAGAACCTAGAAGAGCGCGATCTTATCAGCTTGGTAAAACAGGTAGAAAAGCCATTACTAGGTATCTGTCTAGGCATGCAATTGTTGGGCAAAGTGTCTCAAGAGAAAGGCCAGAAAGCCGACGAGTTAGTTGAGTGTCTTGGACTTTGTGATGGCGAAGTGAAGTTGCTACAAACTGGCGATTTGCCACTGCCGCATATGGGGTGGAATACAGTTTCCGCAAAAGCAGGTAATCCACTTTTCAAAGGCATTGAAGAAGGAGAGTATTTCTACTTCGTGCACAGCTTTGCAATGCCTGTTGGGGATTACACGATTGCGGAATGTGAGTACGGTAACCCGTTCACAGCAGCAGTACAAAGCGGTAACTACTACGGCGTGCAATTCCACCCTGAGCGTTCTTCAAAAGCGGGCGCGAAGCTTATTCAAAACTTCTTAGAATTATAAAAGGGATTTAGTGTGATTATTCCAGCTCTTGATTTAATTGAAGGACAGGTGGTTCGCCTTTATCAAGGTGATTACGGCCAAATAACCGAGTACAAAGTCGATCCAGCAGAGCAGTTCAACTTGTACCACCAAGCGGGTGCTAACTGGTTGCACTTGGTGGATTTAACTGGCGCGAAAGACACGACAGCACGTCAACTTGATTTAATTGCAAAGCTACTAGCAAGCACGCCAGCGAACATCCAAATCGGTGGCGGAGTGCGTACAGAGCAAGACGTGATCGATCTGCTAGAAGCTGGTGCTCAGCGTGTTGTTGTTGGTTCTACAGCAGTAAAACAGCCAGAGCTTGTGAAAGGTTGGATGGAAAAATACGGCGCAGAGAAAATCGTTCTCGCGCTAGACATCAACATCGGCCAAGACGGCACGCGTAAAGTAGCGATCTCTGGTTGGCAAGAAGACTCAGGCGTGACCATCGAAGCTCTGATCAACGATTATTTAACGGTAGGTTTACAGCACGTGCTTTGTACTGACATTTCTCGTGACGGTACGCTAGAAGGCTCAAACGTAGAGCTTTACGTCGACCTATGTAAACAGTACCCACAAGTGCAGTTCCAATCTTCAGGCGGCATCGGTTCGCTAGCAGATATCGAAGCGCTAAAAGGCTGCGGTGTGGCAGGCGTGATCGTTGGTCGCGCGTTGTTAGATGGTAAGTTCACAGCAGAGGAGGCGTTTGCATGTTGGCAAAGCGAATAATCCCATGTCTTGATGTACGTGATGGACAAGTGGTCAAGGGCGTCCAGTTCCGTAACCATGAAATCATTGGCGACATCGTTCCTCTGGCACAGCGTTATGCGGAAGAGGGCGCTGACGAGCTCGTGTTCTACGATATTACCGCTTCAAGTGATGGTCGTGTCGTCGATAAAAGTTGGGTCGCTCGCGTTGCAGAAGTTATTGATATTCCTTTCTGTGTGGCTGGTGGTATTAAATCAGCGGAAGACGCAGCGCGCATTCTTGAGTTTGGTGCAGACAAAGTGTCTATCAACTCACCTGCATTGGCGAACCCTCAGTTGATTACTGACCTTGCTGATAAGTTTGGTGTGCAATGTATCGTCGTTGGTATCGATTCATACTACGACAAAGAGACGGGCAAGTATCAGGTTTACCAGTTTACTGGTGATGAAGAACGCACCAAAGCGACCCAATGGGAAACGCGTGATTGGGTGCAAGAAGTACAAAAACGCGGCGCTGGTGAAATCGTACTGAACATGATGAACCAAGACGGTGTGCGTAACGGCTACGATATCGAACAACTGAATATGGTGCGCGAAGTATGTAATGTACCGCTGATTGCATCGGGTGGCGCGGGTGCTATGGAGCACTTTGCGGAAGCATACCAAAAAGCCAATGTGGATGGCGCGCTTGCCGCATCGGTATTCCACAAGCAAGTCATCAACATTGGTGAACTAAAGCAGTATTTGAAACAACAAGGCATTGAGGTACGACTATGAGTGTGAAAGCCGCCGAAGTAAGTTCGCTAGCTGAGCGAATCAACTGGGAAAAGGTGGATGGTCTGGTACCTGCCATCGTACAAGATTTCCAATCAAGCCAAGTGCTGATGATGGGTTACATGAACCAAGATGCGTTGGCAAAAACGGGCGAAACGGGTCAAGTGACGTTTTTCTCTCGTACCAAGCAACGTCTTTGGACGAAAGGTGAGACTTCTGGCAACGTATTGCAACTAGTGAACATGCAGCTCGATTGCGACAACGATACGCTACTGGTGAAAGTGAATCCCATTGGTCCTACGTGTCACTTGGGTAACACAACTTGCTGGGATGTGGACCCTCAAGAGGAGTCACAAATGGTGTGGCTTCATCAACTTGAGCAGCTATTGGCTGCCCGCAAGAGTGCCGACCCAGATTCCTCTTATACTGCCAGTCTTTATGCCCGTGGCACCAAGCGTATTTCGCAAAAAGTGGGCGAAGAAGGCGTTGAAGTCGCGCTTGCGGCGACGTCGGGCGATAAGGCGGAGTTAGTGTGTGAATCTGCGGATTTGATTTACCACTTAATGGTATTGCTTCAAGACCAAGGCTTATCGATGAATGACGTAGTGAACAAACTGAAAGAGCGTCATAAGTAAGCTTGCTATAGATAAGTGAAAGCCCCTATGCTCTCGAGCCTAGGGGCTTTTTTAATTTAGTGTTCTTGATTCGGGGTAAAAACCGGCAACAGTGCTAGTAGCGATTAGATTCTGAATCACACTCGTTCCTCGCTGTTCAGAATGACGGTATATTTTCTAATGGTGCTTGCAGTAGAGTTATTTACTTCAAACAGGTACATATATTCACGTCACTCCAACGAGCCTAGGCGAGATCAGGAATTTCATTAAAGAGAGCTCAATAAGCTAGGAGTGGATGATCTTACCCACAACACTTCTTAAATTTCTTACCGCTTCCACAGATACACGGGTCGTTACGACCTACTTTTAGGCTACTCACTGGTTGGTTTAGGCGAGGATCTTGTTCTGGTTCTTCTTCTAGCTCTTCTTCTGGAAACGTGCCGTCAATGTAGTACCAAAGCCCATTTTCTTTTACAAAGCGAGAACGCTCTGTCATACAGTAGCGCTTGCCGTCTTCATCAAAATAAGCGCTAAATTCGACAAAGCCTTCATTGTCATTACTGCCAGCTTCTGTTTTTACAACTTCAAGTTTGCACCAATCGTTGTCGATAGATTGGGCAATGCCTTCACGTTGCTCTTCTGCATTACAGCTTGGGTGGTACGTGTTCACCACGTAATCGACTAGACCTAACACATGCGCACTGTAACGAGAGCGCATTAACTGCTCTGGAGTGGTGACGTCAGCATGGTTGTTGTGGGCAATTTCACAACACTGTTGGTAGGTGCGGTTAGATCCGCAAGGGCAAGAAGAAGCCATAAAATGAAATCTCGATTAATTAAGCGGTAAAAACAAACAACCTCACAATTGCGAGGCTGGAGGTGAGGCATTATAGCGATTTAGGGCGTTTGAGACAGCAGTTCTTGAGCCCATTCCGTCGATTGATTAAAAGCGTCCGCTAATTGAGGTTCGGTTAATTTAAGAACGGTGCAATATCGCTCGGCTAACTCCCAGTCCGCTTGTTCATAGGCGATCGTCATCGAAAGTAAGTGACCAAGTACGCCTTTTCGACTGGTTAATGCGAGTTTTATATCTTCGTCAACGGGGATATCTTCAATGACATCCGAGAGCGGTTGATCGAGCAAAGATCCGAGTAAAGAAAACATGCCTGTCAAAAAAGCCTGCCCAGGGTCATACCTAGTGTTCATTTGACTAAGTAACAGTTCACACATTCGTGCACGCTGAATCGCTAAAGAGTAAAGAGAGTCAGGTTTATCTTCTTGAACGGACGCAATTGCAACTAAGGAAATAAAGCGTCGTAGTCGCTCTTCACCCAGATAAATAAGCGCCTGTCTGAACGATTTTATCTTAGTCGTTAATGTATATCCTGAATTTACGTAAGTAAGCAACTTATATGACAGCGTCACATCAATTGAAAACAGACGTTCAACCTCATTGAAGTCGATGGGCTTATCTGCAATCTCTTTACAAAGCTGGATGACGGTAAGAAACGCGGGGTTCAACCGTTTTTTCTGGATCATCTCAGGTTTGCTAAAAAAATACCCTTGAAAATAGTTAAAACCGGCTTCTAGAGCTTGCTCAAACTCTTCATAGGTCTCTACCTTTTCCGCTAGAAAGTCGATTTTAAATGGGCTCAACGCCTGAATAAAAATGGCAGCTTTCTTGATCGGCACAAGTCTAATATCAAACTTGATCATGGAAACGTATGGAAGAAAACGCTTCCAAGCTTTCGTCGGAACAAAATCATCCAGAGCAATTTTGTATCCGCACTCATGAAGGTGCTTGATGGCTTCTAACAGTTCTTCTGTCGGTTCGCAGTCTTCAAGGACTTCAATGACGAGAGATTCTTTAGGGAACAAAGTTGGGACCAAGTTCACCAAGCTTTGATGCGGAAAGTTAACAAAGCCAAGTTTGTTTCCTAATGTGTTGTAATGCGTCGATAAAAAATGATCGGATAGCAGTCGACTAGTAGCCAGCTCTGGTTCTACTTCAGGGAAGGTATTTTTAGGGCCGTCTCGAAAGAGGAGTTCGTAACCTATGGTTCGTTTTTCTCTATCCAGAATCGGTTGGCGAGCTACGTAAGAATACTTCAATTAGGTACTTCGTTCTGTTTAACTTAGTATTATGATAATAGCGATTTTTTACAAAATATCTACGACTTGAGCGTGAATCTTCTACACGCTCTACATGCTTAACGCAAATTCTGTATGAACGGTCTCGTTTGTAGGTCAAAACTATCAGAATTTACTTTTAAAACTGAGCCTTGCGTATACCAATCCCCTAAAACAATTCGGGTCTTTTTAACGCCATCGACGTCAAAAAAATGTGTGTTCGGGCGATGTGTGTGACCATGAATCATTAAGTTGACGCAGTTCTGAGACATCACTTTCTCGACCTCATTTTGGTTGACGTCCATGATATCTAATGACTTGCTCATTTTATCATCACGAATATCGGATTGAACTTTTGAGACAATTTTCTTCTTAATGAACCAAGGAATACGGTTAAACAACCATTGTAGCCATGGCTTGTGAACGGTTTTTCTAAACTCTTGGTACTTCACATCGTCAATGCAGAGCGTATCGCCATGTAGGATTACGACTTTTTGACCATAAAGATCAATCGTGCAGACATCGTCGAGTAATGTCATACCGGTTTCTTTGCAAAAGCGTTTGCCGAGTAAAAAATCTCGATTGCCTTGGATGAAAAAAGTTGGCACACCCGCATCCGTCAGTGCTTTAAATTCTGCTCGGATTTGGTCTGCAAAAGGGGTGTTGTCATCGTCACCAATCCAAAATTCAAACAGATCGCCGAGTACATAAAGTGCATCAGCTTTTGTTGCTTCTGTTCGCATGAACGTCACAAAACATTCCGTGATATCAGGACGTGATGGGGTAAGGTGAAGATCGGAAATAAATAATGTCGTCATAGAAATAAGGGGAAGCTATGCCTCCCCATTAACTTATCTTTTAAAAATAATTCCTAAGAATTACTCTTCAATTGTTGTACCAGTGATTACTACGTCTTCTAGAGGTACGTCTTGGTGCATGCCGTAAGAACCAGTGCTAACGCCTTTGATCTTATTTACGATGTCCATGCCTTCGATTACTTCACCGAACACACAGTAACCCCAACCGTCTAGGCTTTCGCTACGGAAGTCTAGGAATGTGTTGTTGTTTACGTTGATGAAGAACTGAGAGCTTGCTGAATGCGGCTCCATAGTACGTGCCATAGCAAGTGTACCCACTTTGTTGCTAAGACCGTTGTTTGCTTCGTTCTTGATAGGTGCACGAGTCGCTTTTTCACGTAGACCAGACTCCATACCACCACCTTGGATCATGAAGCCGTCAATAACACGGTGGAAAAGCGTGTTGTCGTAGAAACCGTCGCGGCAGTACTGAAGGAAGTTTGCGCTTGTCTCTGGCGCTTTCTCTTCGTTTAGTTGAATCTTGATGTCACCAAAATTAGTGTGAAGGGTGATCATGCTACTTTCCTTTACTGTGTTGTGTTGAGCCCGAGATTCTAGCCTAAGTTCTAGTGCTTTAAAAACTCAGGAAGAGGAAATTCTTCGTTTTGTGCTTGAAGTTTAGCCGATTATCGTTTTATCGGTTAATTGCTATTACCTAACTAGGTTGGAGTTGATATACTCATCTTCTTTTATTCATTCACAATCATAGATAGAGATCATGTTAAAGATATATAACACACTCACAAGACAGAAAGAGGAATTCAAACCAATTACAGCTGGCAAAGTCGGTATGTATGTCTGTGGAGTTACCATCTACGATCTCTGTCACATTGGTCACGGTCGTACTTTCGTCTCTTTTGACGTTGTATCACGTTACCTTCGCTACTTGGGCTACGATCTGACGTTTGTACGTAACATCACAGATATCGACGATAAGATCATCAAACGTGCCGCAGAAAATGGTGAGTCTTGCGATTCATTGACTGAGCGTTTAATTGGTGAAATGCACGCTGATTTTGATGCGCTGAACATGAAACGCCCGGACGTTGAACCTCGTGCGACACAGTTTATTGCTGAAATCATCGAATTGGTTGAGAAGCTAATCGAGCGCGGTTTTGCATACGTTGCAGATAACGGTGACGTAATGTTTGAAGTGGGTAAGTTCAACGAATACGGCAAGCTTTCTAAGCAAGACCTTGATCAGCTTCAAGCTGGCGCGCGCGTTGATATCGAAACAGCAAAACGCAGCCCTCTAGACTTTGTACTTTGGAAGATGTCTAAGCCGGGTGAACCAACGTGGGAGTCACCATGGGGTCCTGGTCGTCCAGGTTGGCACATTGAGTGTTCAGCAATGAACTCTTCAATCCTAGGTAACCACTTCGACATTCACGGCGGCGGTTCTGACCTTCAGTTCCCACACCATGAAAATGAAATCGCGCAATCATGCTGTGCACACGATACACAATACGTGAACACATGGATGCACAGCGGCATGGTAATGGTAGACCGTGAGAAGATGTCTAAATCTCTAGGTAACTTCTTTACTATCCGTGACGTTCTTGGTCACTACGATGCTGAAACAGTGCGTTACTTCCTAATGTCTGGTCACTACCGTAGCCAGTTAAACTACAGCGAAGATAACCTAAACCAAGCACGTGCTTCGCTTGAGCGCCTGTACACATCTCTACGTGGTTTAGACCTAAACGCTGCGCCTGCTGGTGGTGAAGAGTATGTATCTCGCTTTACAGCAGCGATGAACGATGACTTCAATACACCAGAAGCGTACTCAGTTCTGTTCGACATGGCGCGCGAAGTTAACCGTCTGAAGACAGAAAACCTAGAGAAAGCGAGCGAGCTAGGTGCGCTAATGCGTGAACTAGCAGATGTGATCGGTATTCTTCACCAAGATCCAGAAGCCTTCCTAAAAGGTGATGCAGGTAACGATGATGAAGTGGCTGAAATCGAAGCTCTGATCAAGCTGCGTAACGACTCTCGTGCTGCGAAAGATTGGGCGAATGCAGATATGGCTCGTGACAAGCTGACCGAAATGGGCATTGTTCTGGAAGATGGTCCAGAAGGCACAACGTGGCGTCGTAAGTAATTGAATTTTCATTTTTAAAGGGCTGATAATTCAGCCCTTTTATTTTCCATTTCCATAAATTAAAACTTTAACTTTAGGTAATGCTCTGTGGCTCAGATGTATTTCTATTACTCAGCAATGAATGCGGGTAAATCAACAACGCTTCTTCAATCCTCTTTCAACTATCAAGAACGCGGCATGACGCCAGTTATTTTTACGGCTGCGCTAGATGATCGTTTTGGTGTCGGTAAAGTGAGCTCTCGTATTGGTCTTCAATCTGACGCACATTTATTTCGTCAGGATACCAATTTGTATCAGGAGATCGCAGCTCTGAATGAGGTTGAAAAACGTCACTGTATTCTTGTTGATGAGTGTCAGTTCTTGTCGAAAGAACAAGTTTATCAACTTACTGAAGTCGTTGATAAGTTGCATATTCCAGTATTGTGTTACGGCCTTCGCACCGATTTTCTAGGCGAACTTTTTGAAGGCAGTAAGTATCTATTATCTTGGGCAGACAAGCTGGTTGAGCTCAAAACAATCTGCCATTGCGGCCGCAAAGCGAATATGGTTATTCGTACCGATGAACACGGCGTGGCAATTAAAGAAGGCGATCAAGTTGCGATCGGCGGTAACGATAAGTATGTCTCCGTATGCCGCCAACATTACAAAGAAGCGCTCGGTAAATAAGCCGTATTGATACAGAAAAGCCACCGAACTTGGTGGCTTTTTGTTGTCGGTTAGAAAAAGTTAGACTAAGTCAAAACCAAACCGCTCGAGTAAAACCTGGTAAGAAGATTCGACTTGCTGAGGGATGTTCTGCTCGGTTTGAAATCCTTTCTCTGGATAGCTTTTTACGCGAGAGAAATCTTCCATTAGTGCTTCTAGCACCATCATTAATGGCATGTCTTCATTAATGTATTCAAAAAATGGAAGAGCCGCAGAGCTTACTTGGAGCTGAGTGTAGGGTGACTGCCACTGTTTTTCAAATGTCGCGATTGCTCTACGCTCCATAAACGGTTTTTGTACCAGAATAAACGAGGAACACTGTTTTCCTTCCTCTTTTAATCGTTGCTCAGTAAAGCGAACATTTTCTCCACTGTTTGTGGATTCAGTTTCGAGCAAAATTGCTTCACTTGGAACGCCCGACAACTTTGCAATCTCGGCAAAGGTTTCTGCCTCGCTTTTTTCAAACAGTCCATCTGTGAAGCGACCTTGACCCCCTGAAAATACAATCAAAGGTGCCAACTTTTGGTGGTAGAGCTTGGCAGCGTGCTCCGCTACACGCACATCATTACTGCACATCACAAACAAACAGTCCGCAGGTTTCAGTTCATGTTTGAGTTGCATGTAATCCCAAAGCGTTTCTATATGTCTATAGAGTCTCATAGCGCATCCAAAGTTGAATTGAAGTGAAATCGATAACCAAGTGAGAGTAGTTTGTCAGCAAGAATACGCTTGTCAGCTTGCTCTGTGACGGGTGGAAGAGGTATATCACTTCCGATTTTGTTTATGGCAGCTTGGTAGAACTCAGCCTTGCTGACAGTATGAGGTGTCGTAACATTAATGACTTGGTTGCTTAAATTGCCTAAGGCAAATTTCGCAGCCGAGACAGCATCATCTTGATGAAGCATATTAGCTGGTGCTTTACGACTAACTTGTTGAAGCCTTGCAGCAAAGCGAGATGGGTGTCTATCTGGCCCGATTAATCCGCTACAACGTAGAATAACAAAGCTAATATTCGAGTCGATAACATGCTGCTCTGCTTGAAGCATAATACGTGCATTGTCAGAGAAATAAGGGCTTTCGGCTGCTAAAGAGAGTGACGCGTCAGCTTCTTCCATATCGGAAGCAAGGTTAGGGTAAACCGTGGTAGAGCTGATCATGAGAAGTTTTTCAACGTTGTTTTGCTTAGCTGCGTTGGCAAGTATTTGCCATTGCTGTGCATATTCTTGACCGCGTCCTTTACGAAATCCTGGAGGAAAAGCACCGATAACGTGCGTAATTTGATGCTGTTTGAGCAGCTCATCTAGCCGTGCTGTGGCGTTCAATTGATTGAAATCGAACAATGCGGAGTGAGTTAATGAGGTGGGTAACTCTTTTAATCGAGTTTGGCTACGACGAGTGACGACAACATAGTGTCCATCTTTCATCAATATTTCTGCTAGCGGAGTTCCGAGCCAGCCTGCACCTACGATCAATGTATTTGCCATTTGGGTCTTCCTACTTACTTATGTCTGCCCGAATAGGGTGAGCAGTTCTGCTTTGGCTTGTTGATGGAGGGGATCTGAATGCCATTTCTGGTGCTGAATAAGGTCAACATTGACTTGCCAAGCCAGTTTTGTGAAATCATCCCCAACTTTTTTTAATGTATTAGGTGAATACGCGACTAAATGCTGTGGTAGAAAGCACCAACCAAACCCTTTATTCGCCAATTCCAACAAAATATAGTAGTTATCAGCGTACCAGATATCTGGGCTAAATGCTTGATTGAGACCACATGGCTCTGCACTTTTGGATCGTATGACCAATTGACGATGTTGTTTTAGTTGATCAATGTGAGTGATTTGCTGCTTTGCTAAAGGATGTGTTGAAGAGACATAGACATCAAATGCAATATTGCCAAGATTGGTGAAATCGATGTGCCTTGGCATTTGTAAATCACTCAAAATAATCCCAGTCGTGGCGCGTTCCGACTTAACCAATTCAATGATATCAGGGCTTGATGCCGTTAAGCATTCAACTTGTAAGTGTGGAAAGCGTTGCTCTAACTTCTTTAGCACATCCGGCAAGCGAGTCAGAGGAATCCCTTCATCAATAGCTAAGACTAATTTGTTCGTTGGCGTGGAAAAGAGCTGCGATGCCCTATTGTTTAGGCGGTCGAGTTGGCTGATTGTTGCTTGTGCATAGGGTACGAGCGCGAGGCCATTCTCAGTTAATTTAGGGTACCTGCCTGATCGATCGAAAAGCTCAACGCCACAGTCGATCTCCATATTCATGATGTGCTGGCTCACTACAGATTGAGCTCGCCCCAGTTTTCTAGCTGCTCCTGAAAATGATCCTGCTTCTGATGTAGCAATGAAAGCTTGCAGTTGTTCGATGGTAAACATATCGCTTAAACCGATGGTATCTAACTTTTGGTTATCTAAATAATAGATAAAATTCTAAGCATTGAGTAGAACTATGTGGACAGAGAAATATGACTCGTAACGAACGAATTTTTCATGCAGTACTTTTTGAGTTAATCGCACTCGCGATTATTGTACCAGCGGCTTCATTGATCACTGGAAAGGGTTCTAGTGATCTCGCGTTGGTTGGGGTCGGGTTGAGCATGTATACCGTGATATGGAACTACATCTACAACTTGTATTTTGATAAGTGGTTTGGTGACAATCGAGCTGAGCGAAGTTTAGCGATGCGGCTTGGACATACTATTGGTTTCGAGGGAGGATTGATCTTTATCTCTCTACCTGTGATTGCCTGGTTCTTAGAAATTACGCTTCTTCAAGCTCTAATGCTGGAAGCCGGCTTCCTCGTTTTCTTCCTATTTTATGCCACTGGTTTTAACTGGTTGTATGACAAGGTTCAACCATTTAGCAAAATGAAAAAGCGATTATTGCCACAGGCATCGACAGGAAAAATATAGGACTAAAAAAGCCACCGAGTTCGGTGGCGTTTTTTGTTCAAATTACACAGACAAAACTCTTAAAATCTTATCTGCATGTTCTGCAACTTCAATGCCTTCGTCTGTTAGATAACCACCGTCAGGCTGTGTACAAAGTTGCTTCTTATATAGACGAGCAACGGCTGCCTGCATTTCTTCTGACGCGTCTGTATGAACTTTAATACCAGTTGCAGCACTACTTAGGTCGAACTGAAGAAGTAGATTCAATTCGGCGATATGTTCAGCTGAATATTTCATAAATGATTCCTTTGCGCTTTTTTTACCAAGCTAGTCTGAAAAGTAGCGTTGGGCAACATTCAACGACAAGAAGTGTTAAGTATGGCGCTATCAGGCTGATATAACGCAGGATCTTTGTTCGAAAGGCCGAATACTTGTTAAGTATCAATGATACTTACTGTAGCGAATGATAGGCGCTATTTATTGCTTGATCTCCCAATAACAACGATTTTAGTAAACACGCCAAATAGCACTTGAAAAAATAGGGAAATAGAGCGATTATCCGCGCCTCTTTAAATGTTTCTAAATGTTACACCAGAATGAACTTTAATCAGTTTGACTCACTATTACCGCCACAAGCTGCGGAACGCGCGGCTGAAGTGGGGGTAGGCAAAGCAACGAAAGCTCCAATCAAATCTTTTCTGCTCGCCATTTCTGCGGGGCTTCATATTGGTATTGCTTTCATCTTCTATACCACAGTAACGACAGGCGCAGGCGAGCTGCCTTGGGGCATTACACGACTCATTGGTGGTCTGGCATTTAGCCTTGGTTTGATTTTGGTGGTGGTTACTGGCGGCGAGCTTTTCACTAGCTCTGTGCTGACACTAGTTGCGCGTGCGAGTGGAAAAATCTCTTGGCAAGCACTCATCAAAAACTGGTTGGTGGTTTATTTTGGCAATATGGTTGGGGCCATTTTGCTCGTGGCCTGTATGCTAGTTACCAAGCAATATATGTTTGATCATGGCCAAGTTGGTCTCAACGCGATGGCGATCTCCCAACACAAATTACATCATGGTTTCTTTGCCGCTGTTGCGCTTGGCATTATGTGTAATGTATTAGTTTGTATTGCAGTTTGGATGACGTTTAGTGGGCGAACATTGACAGATAAAATAGCGGTCATGATTTTGCCTGTGGCTATGTTCGTGTCGGCAGGTTTTGAGCACTGTATTGCGAACATGTTCCAAGTACCTATGGCGATTGGTATTAAGTACTTTGCGCCAGAAGCGTTTTGGCAAATGACAGGGGCAGATATTGCAAACTACGCGGACTTAAACATGATGGGGTTCATCGTAAACAACCTAATTCCTGTTACGATAGGAAACATTATTGGTGGTGGCGTATTTGTTGGCATGTGGTATTGGATGATTTATCTACGCGATGAAGATAACCATTTACGATAAGTTTAGAAGATCACAAGAAAGGCGAACTAGATGGTTCGCCTTTCTTTTTATTTGTCTCTGCAAATGTCAAACAAGTCGAGTCATGCTAAATCAACTCTTCGTTGATGCCAAAATCGGTTGGGAGCCAATGAGAAGTTACTTCCTTTGGTTCTTGAACGAGCCAATCCAGAGGTGCATCGGACAGGAGTTCATCGTAATTTTCTTTGATCATTAAGACATCCATGTACGTCTCTCCAAGTTTGTGGTCACTGCCTTTACTTTAAAATTAGAACATGTCAGTCACGTGATCAATGCATGACGATTCGATTGATCACTTATGTTGCTATGTTTCTGGTTGCGTATGGGTTTTGGGGGCTTATCCACATTTTCTGTGGATAACCTGTATCAAAGGTCGTGCGTATCTAAACTTGCAAAGAAAATTTCATAAAATTAGAGGCTTATATCAAAAAGAATTCTGCCTGACTTTTCATCTGAAAGCGTCTTGATGAGTGCTCGAAGAATAGTTGAGTTATTCAGTTATAAGTACGTTCGACTTGGCAATATAAGTTGTTTAACGGTCTTTACCTACAAGCGCCAGCTAACCATGAGTTTTGGTCGATTCGGGTTGCTCGATTTTTATCTTGATTCGGCCTTCTTTGGTTTGTACCCAGCGCAATGTCATTTCTAACGTTATGGTTACGGAGGCACTCAACATAACGAAAATCGCCAGCATAATTACTAACTGGTATTTAATCGCAACCATCGGGCTCGCGCCACCTAGAATTTGACCGGTCATCATACCCGGTAAGGTAACCAGCCCTGTAGTGGCCATAGAAGCTAAAGTCGGGGCGAGGGACTTTCTAAGAGCCTCCTGAATGAAGGGGAAGGATGCGTAGCGAGGAGATGCTCCAAGTGAGATTGCAGCCTCATATTCTGCTTGTCTCTGCTCAAAAGCCGTAAACAAATTCTGAAGAGCGATGATATTACTACTCAAGCTGTTACCCAATAACATACCGGCAAGTGGGATCATGTACTGCGCATTGTAAATAGGGGATGGTTGCACTAAGCCTGCTGTAATTGCTATCAGAAGTGGTATTAGACCACAGGTAAGGCCCGTTAGTAGCGGAAGCATAAGTGGCTTTTTAGGTAAGTGAGCTTTTCCCGCAATTGAGCTGGCACCAATCAGTAGCATGATGGCAAGCCAAAGTATATTGACAAGTAAGCTGTTTAATTGAAAAAGATATTCTAAATACACGCCAATCAATATGAGCTGAAGTGTCATTCGGATAACACTGATTATGGTGTCTTTTGCTATCCCTAATTTGTAGCGGGCATTGATAAAGAAGGGGACCAATAAAATCAAACCAAACAGTGCCAGTTTGACCCAGCTTATATCCACCACGTTATCCATAATCGCTCCTTGAAAATACGCGAATAATTGTATCTAAGCCTCTCCTTTATATGAACCACTACGTGCACTTTTTGCTGTTCTTAAAGTAAATCTTGAGTGCTATTTTAGACATTAATACGCAGCATTTTGTTTACAAGTGGTTATCTTTTCCGGAGTTTTTAAGTCGATTTATGGCATGGTAATTACGATTTAAATGTGATCGATGTTTCTTAAATGTTGGTTATTTAACAACTCCTTAAAAGACTTATTTTGTCACATCTGTTCATGTTTTTTAATAAATAACATCAATCCATCATATCTCTGGATGAGCTCAAAAAAGTGTTGAATTACAAGGTCTGAGGTCGCTTATTTGATTGAACCCTACTATTAGTATGGTCTAACATTTTCCATTAGAGATTGTAAAAAACTTAAGCTTGGTTACGCGGGCTTTTCAATAACACTAGATACAAAATAGGCAAATGTATGAGTGATGTTAATA